>JAOTYK010000008.1 GCA_029861955.1 Acidobacteriota bacterium | reverse complement strand
CGGGGGACAACGTGACGATCGAAGTGGAATTGTTAACGCCGATCGCGATGACCAAGGGCCTGCGCTTTGCCATCCGTGAGGGTGGACGCACCGTGGGTGCAGGCACCGTCACTGAGATCGTCGAGTAAGAGAGGCGACACCAGATGCGAGATAACGTTCAGTTGCAGTGTGGGGATTGTAAGCGTCGGAACTACGTGACGACGAAGAACAAGAAGACCACCACCGGCAAACTCGAGTTCAAGAAGTACTGTCGCTGGTGTCGTTCTCACACGGCTCATAAAGAAACCCGATAGGCGAGGCGAGGAAGCTCAAGTGTTAGACCGTCTCAAGAAATTCAGGTTGTTCGCCCAGGAGACCTGGGTCGAGCTCAAGAAGACGACCTGGCCCGGCAAGAAAGAGGTCACCGGTACGACGATCGTCGTGATCGTGACCGTGTTGATCTGCGCGGCCTATCTCTGGATCGTCGATCTCATGCTGAACAAGGGTATGGCTTCGATTTTCAAGGCGTTTACCGAATGACGGAACCTGTGAACGGTCAAGACGAGACGCGGACCCCCGACGTGGTTGAGGCTGCCGGCACGGCTCCGTCCGCCAAGGCCGAGCCCGCCGCGAAAGTCGACGACGGCAAGAAGTGGTACATCGTCCACACGTATTCGGGTTTCGAGGCGAAGGTTCGCGAGAGCCTGATGCAGCGAGCCGAGGCGATGGGCATGGCCGGGGTGATCGAAGAGGTGCTCATCCCCACGGAAGAAGTGGTCGAGATCCGTGACGGTAAGAAGATTCGCTCGACCCGGAAGTTCTTCCCCGGCTATGTGCTGGTGAAGATGGTGATGTCGGACGACGCATGGCATGTGGTCCGCAACACGCCGAAGGTGACGGGATTTGTCGGTACTGGAACCAAACCGGTACCGCTTAGCACGAAGGAAGTCGACCGGATCGTCAATCAGATTTCCGTGGCTGCGGACAAGCCGAAACCGAAGCTGGCATTCAGCGTCGGCGACGCGGTTCGGATCATGGACGGTCCATTCAGCAACTTCACAGGGCAGGTCGAGGAGGTCAACGAGGACCGCTCGACGCTGAAGGTGATGGTAACGATCTTCGGTCGAGCAACTCCGGTGGAGCTGGAGTTCGTTCAGGTCGAAAAGCCGTAACGCGGCACACGGAGCGAGTAGGTCATGGCAAAGAAAGTAGTCGGGTTGATCAAGCTGCACATTCCGGCGGGGAAGGCGACGCCTGCTCCCCCGGTCGGTCCCGCGCTGGGTCAACACGGTGTGAACATCATGGACTTCTGCAAGGCGTTCAACGCCAGGACCGCAAAGGATGGCGGCATCCTCACCCCCGTGGTGATCACGGTCTATCAGGATCACTCCTACACGTTCATCACCAAGACGCCGCCCGCATCGACGCTGCTGATGAAGGCGGCGGGTCTACAGAAGGCGTCGGGAGTTCCGAATCGCGACAAGGTCGGGAAGGTGACGATGGCGCAGGTCGACGAGATCGCCCAGGCGAAGATGCCCGACCTCAACTGTTCCTCTATCGAGTCCGCACGGAAAATCATTGCCGGTAGCGCGCGATCGATGGGTATCGAGGTCAAGGGATAAGAGCCGCGAGGCTGGAGACGAAGATGGCGAAACACGGCAAGAACTACAACAAGGCAGCAGAGGCCGTCGAGAAGCGTGATCATTCGCTTTCTGACGCGGTTGGAAAGCTGAAGAGCGTGGCCTACGCGAAGTTCGACGAGACCGTCGAGGTCAGCCTGCGGTTGGGCGTCGACCCGCGTCATGCGGATCAAATGGTTCGTGGGACCATCGTCCTGCCTCACGGAATCGGCAAGAGCAAGTCCGTCCTGGTCATCGCCCAGGGTGAGAAGGCCAAGGAGGCCGAGGAGGCCGGCGCCGATTTCGTGGGTGGCAAAGAGATGGTCGAGAAGATTCAGGGTGGTTGGACGGAGTTCGACGCCGTCGTCGCCACACCCGACATGATGCGTGAGGTCGGCAAGCTCGGTCGAGTCCTCGGCCCGCGAGGACTGATGCCGAACCCTAAGACCGGTACGGTCACCTTTGACGTCGCCAAGGCCGTCAACGAGGTCAAGGCCGGTAAGGTCGAATTTCGCGTTGACAAGACCGCGAATATCCACGTACCGGTCGGCAAACTGTCCTTCGATGACGAGAAGCTGGTCGACAACGCCCGCGCGTTGTTGCGGGCCGTGACCAAGGCCAAGCCCTCAGCAGCCAAAGGCAAGTACATCGAGTCCGTCCATATCACGTCGACGATGGGGCCGGGATTATCCCTGGACGCCGGCGAAGCGGAACTGGAAGGTAAGTCGTGAATCGCGCCGAAAAAATTGAAGCCGTAGAAACTTACAAGAAGACCTTCGAGGAGAACCCCCATATGGTTCTCGCGACGTTCAGCGGGTTGACCGTGAACCAGGTCAACAGCCTCCGAAACTCGGTCCGCGACGCCGGTGGCGAATACCGCGTGATCAAGAATCGGCTGGCCAAGCTGGCCGCAGCCGGTACGACGGCCGAGAAACTGGCCGGAGACTTCTCGGGGCCGTGTGCCATGGCAACCCATGCAGACGACCCGGTGGCGCTGGCGAAGTCCCTCGCCACCTTCGCCAAGGAGAACCCGGAAGTCCGGTTGCTGGCAGGAGTCGTGGAAGGGAAGGATCTCCTCGACACGGCAGGCCTCACGCAGCTTTCGAAGCTGCCCGGTCTGCAGGAATTGCGCGCCCAGCTGTTGGCCTTGATCAACACGCCGGCGACGACCCTGGTCCGTCTGGTTCAGACGCCCGGTACGCAACTTGCCCGAGTCATTGATGCACGAGAAGGAGAGGCCGCGGCGGACGCCTAGGCCTGTTAACGAAGACCATTAATTAGTTATGCCCGGCAAGCCGGGGAAGCAAAGATGAAATCGAAGGAGATGGGAAGATGGCCGATCTGGAAAAACTGAGCGAGAACCTTAGCGAGCTCACCGTGATGGAAGCGTCGAGCCTCGTCAAGATGCTCGAAGAGAAATGGGGCGTCTCCGCCGCAGCTCCGGTCGCGATGGCGGCTGCGGGTGCCGCCGGCGGGGAAGCGGCAGCCGAAGAGCAGACCGAGTTCGACGTGATTCTCAAGGAAGTCGGCGCCAAGAAGATCAACGTGATCAAGGCGGTCCGTGAAGTCACCAGCCTGGGTCTGAAAGAGGCCAAGGATCTGGTCGACGGCGCACCCAAGGCGATCAAGGAAGCCACCACGAAAGAGGAGGCCGCAGAGATCAAGAAGAAATTCGAAGACGTGGGTGCCACCGTCGAGATCAAGTAACCACGGACTTCGGCCCGCTGCCGCCGGCGACGGATCCCGAACCGATCTGTTGTCCGCGTGAGGGTGTCCGGACCCAACGTCCGGTTGCCAATGCTTCACTTGATGGTTGGTGTCGTCGGCTGACGATCCCAGCTAGGGGTATCCAGCACCATGTCCGAGAACTCGACAGCTGCCCGCACCAGGGCTGATTTTTCAAAGATCAAGGCGGCGATTCCGATCCCGAACCTGATCGAAGTCCAGAAGCGCTCCTACGAGCGGTTCCTACAGATGCGTACGGCTCCGGCCGATCGCGACGACCACATCGGTCTGCAGGCGGTCTTCAAGTCCATCTTCCCGATTAGAGACTTCCGCGAGACCTGTTCCCTGGAGTTTGTCGATTACACGATCGGCAACTGGGAATGCAAATGTGGTGAGTTGCGCGGCATCGAGCATCTCCGTAGCGAGTGCACGTTCTGTGGACATCGATTGGTGGTCCCCGACGCCCGCAAGGGCGAGGTGACCTGCGCCAACTGCGGGAACCTGACGGCCGTCACCGTTCGCGAGTGTGATGACTGCGGCGATCCTGTCGCCCTCAAGTTCAAGTACGACGTTGAGGAGTGTCAGGAGCGTGGACAGACCTATACGGTCCCGCTGAAGGTGACGATCCAGCTTGTCGTCTACGACAAGGATCCGGACACCGAGGCGCGTACGATCCGCGACATCAAGGAACAAGAAGTCTACTTCGGCGAGATCCCGATGCTCACCGAGCACGGGACGTTTATCGTCAATGGAACCGAGCGGGTCATCGTCTCGCAGCTCCATCGAAGTCCCGGCGTCTTCTTCCAGTCCGATGCCAATCGTACGACCTTCCTCTCGAAGGTGATTCCGTACCGCGGTTCGTGGGTCGAGTTTGAGACCGACGCCAAGAACGTGCTTCACGTTCGAATCGATCGGAAACGAAAATTCCCCGCGACGATCTTCTTGCGTGCGCTTGGTGTGGATGACATCCCGTCAATCTTTGAGACCTTCTATTCGCCCGTCGTGGTGCGGATCAAGGACGGCCACTTTGACTTCAAGGTCGGCGACGGCTTGCTCAACTGCAAGGTCCGCTCGACGGTCAGCGCTCGTGGCAAAGAGGTCATCAAGAAGAATCGTCGGATCCGTGCGGAGACTCTTGCCGACCTCAAGAAGGCCCGCTTGA
The DNA here is from genome assembly GCA_029861955.1 of Acidobacteriota bacterium. Taxonomy (NCBI): domain Bacteria; kingdom Pseudomonadati; phylum Acidobacteriota; species Acidobacteriota bacterium. The sequence goes on along the minus strand of JAOTYK010000008.1, from coordinate 142,906 downwards.
CGTGGATCCCGGTCGCCGACACCGAGGCGGAGGGAGCCTTCTCCGTTCACGACATCGTCGACGAGGAGACCGGAGAGGTCGTCGTCGAGGCCGCCAAGCCTCTCACCGACGAGGCACTGATCGATCTGCAGGCTCGTGGGATCAGAGAGTTCGAAGCGGTCTTCCCGGAGCGGGAAGACGTGGGTGACACCCTGATCGACACGCTTGCCAAGGATACGGTCCAGAACCAGCAGGAAGCCCTGATCGAGATCTATCGACGTCTGCGCCCGGGTGATCCGCCCACGCCGGACTCTTCCCGAACGCTGTTCAACAGCATGTTCTTCGACCCGACCCGCTACGACTTTTCGAAAGTCGGTCGCCTCAAGTTCAACACCAAGATCTACGGTGTCAGTCCCGAGGACTGGGCGGAGGACGTCCGCGAGCGTTGGGAGAAGGGCGAGGATCGCACTCCCACCCGCGAGGACTTCGTGGAGGTCCTGCGTTACATGCTGAAGCTCAAGAAGGGCAAGGGCGACATCGACGATATCGATCACCTCGGTAACCGTCGCGTGCGTAGCGTGGGTGAGCTTCTCGAGAACCAGTTCCGAATCGGCCTCGTCCGGATGGAGCGTGCGATCAAGGAGAAGATGTCGGTCTATCAGGAGATGACGACCGCCATGCCTCACGACCTGATCAATGCCAAACCGGTCATGGCGGCGATCCAGGAGTTCTTCGGCAGCAGTCAGCTGTCCCAGTTCATGGATCAGACCAACCCACTCTCGGAGGTGACTCACAAGCGTCGCCTGTCCGCCCTCGGGCCGGGGGGTCTATCCAGAGAGCGGGCCGGTTTCGAGGTTCGCGACGTTCACCCGACTCACTACGGGCGTATCTGCCCCATCGAAACGCCTGAAGGACCCAACATCGGCCTGATCTCGTCGTTGTCCTGTTTCGCCCGGATCAACGACTACGGGTTCATCGAGTCGCCGTACCGCAGGGTCGAATCGGGCCGTGTGCTCGATTTCGTCCGCGTGACGCGAACGGGGCAGAGTCAGTACAAGCTGGACGACGTGGTCTCCGCCGCCGACTTCGTGGTGCAAAGGAAGAAGGTCGTCGACTCCGGGAAACTTGCTCCGGAGGCCGTGGCGCATTCGTTCTATCTGTCGGCCTATCAGGAAGACCGCGAGACCATCGCCCAGGCCAACGCACATCTCGGTGACGATGGCTCGTTCCAGAACGAACGGGTCAACGCGCGAAAGGCCGGCGAGTTCAAGTTGGTTCCGCGTGAGGATGTCGGATACATCGATGTCTCGCCGAAGCAGCTTGTTTCGGTGGCTGCATCCCTGATCCCGTTTCTCGAAAACGACGATGCCAACCGTGCGCTGATGGGTTCCAACATGCAACGGCAGGCCGTGCCGTTGGTGAAGCCGAAGGCACCCTTCGTCGGCACCGGCATGGAGTCGATCACGGCGCGGGATTCCGGTGCCGTCGTCGTCTGCAAGCGAGCCGGCATCGTCGATATCGTCGACTCTCAGCGCATCATCGTCCGCGTAGGTGCGATGGGGCAGGAGGACTTCGGCGCAGATATCTACTCGCTGGTCAAGTTCAAGCGTTCCAACCAGAACACCTGCATGAATCAGCGTCCGATCGTCCGAGAAGGACAACGTGTCGAGGAGGGCACGGTGCTGGCTGACGGCCCCTGCACCGAGCGTGGCGAGCTGGCGCTGGGACGAAACATTCTGGTCGCATTCATGCCCTGGCGCGGTTTCAACTTCGAGGATGCGATCCTCGTATCCGAAGACTGTGTCCGGGAGGACGTCTTCACCTCGATCCATATCGAGGAGTTCGACGTCGAGGCTCGAGACACCAAGCTGGGGCCGGAGGAGATCACCCGGGACATTCCCAATGTCTCCGAGGATTTCCTCAAGGACCTCGACGAGGCCGGTGTCATCCGTATCGGTGCCCGTGTCAAACCCGGCGACATCCTGGTCGGCAAGGTGACTCCCAAGGGAGAGACCCAGCTGACGCCGGAGGAGAAGCTCCTCCGCGCGATCTTCGGCGAGAAGTCTGGCGATGTCCGCGACGCATCCCTCAACGCGCCTCCCGGGGTCGACGGGATCGTCGTCGATGTCAAGATCTTCAGCCGCAAGGGCGTGGAGAAGGACAGTCGCGCCGGCGAGATCGAGCAGGAGCAGATCGAACGTCTCGAGAAGGATCTCAAGGATGAGATCCGGATCCTCAACGAGGAGGATCGCAAAAAACTGATCGAGCTTCTGGACAGCGAGGCGCTGACCGAGCCCCTCAGCGATCGAAGACGTGGAAGCGCCCTTCTCGAAGCCGGAACCGTTCTGACCCGCCAGGTCATGTCGGGGATGGACACCGAGGACCTTCGCCGATGCATCATCAAGCCGACGAAGACCTCCAAGGTCAAAGAGATCTATCGCATCGAGGAGCGAACCAAGAAGCGGATCAACATCCTGCGTCAACTCAACAAGGAAAAGATTGAGCAGATGCAAAAGGGAGACGAACTGGCTCCCGGTGTGATCAAGATGGTCAAGGTCTTCGTCGCGATGAAGCGCAAGCTGAGCGTCGGCGACAAGATGGCCGGCCGCCACGGCAACAAGGGTGTCATCTCCCGACTGTTGCCCGTGGAGGACATGCCGTATTTGCCGGACGGAACGCCGGTCGAGGTCGTCCTGAATCCGCTTGGCGTGCCCTCGCGAATGAACGTGGGCCAGATCCTCGAGACCCATCTGGGATGGGCGGGTTCGGAACACGGCCGCTGGATCACCGAGAGGCTGGCACAGGAGCGCAGCAAGGCTGCGGCGGACCTGCGGCAACGACTGTTAAGTGCACTCCCGCAGAAGGTGACCCGCGATCAGGTCGAGAACGCAAGCGACGACGAGATCATCGAGCTTGCGAAGTACTACAAAGACGGCATTCGCTATGCAACGCCGGTCTTTGACGGTGCGCACGAGGAGGAGATCAAGAGGCAGCTAACGCTGGCCGGTCTACCGACTTCGGGCAAGATCACGCTTCGGGACGGCCGATCCGGCGAACCGTTCGAGCAGTTGGTGACCGTCGGTTACATCTATCTGATCAAGCTGTCCCATCTGGTGGACGACAAGATCCACGCGCGTTCGATCGGGCCGTACTCGCTGATTACCCAGCAGCCGCTGGGCGGTAAGGCGCAGTTCGGTGGCCAACGCTTCGGTGAGATGGAGGTGTGGGCTCTCGAGGCGTATGGCGCCGCTCACATCCTGCAGGAACTGCTCACCGTCAAGTCCGATGACGTCTACGGCAGAACGAAGATCTACGAAGCGCTGGTCAAGGGTGAGTCTGCGGTAGAGCCCGGACTTCCGGAGTCGTTCAACGTTCTCGTTCGTGAGCTTCAGAGTCTTTGTCTCGATGTCGAACTTCTGAGCGATCAAGGCGGGACCCCTGAGGTCTCGGCATTTTGATCTGGGAGCTGGGAATTTATGAATAGACCGCCATTCCTCTTCGACAAAGCGAAGACCATTAACGACTTCAGTGCGATTCGCATCAGCCTCGCGAGTCCGGAGAAGATTCGTAGTTGGTCCTACGGCGAGGTAACGAAGCCGGAGACGATCAACTATCGAACGTTCAAACCGGAACGTGATGGACTTTTCTGCGCAAGGATTTTCGGCCCGGTGACGGACTGGGAATGTCTCTGCGGAAAGTTCAAGAGGATGAAGCATCGCGGCGTCGTCTGTGACAAGTGCGGCGTTGAGGTGACCCAGAGCAAGGTGCGTCGCGAGCGAATGGGACACATCGAGCTTGCGAGCCCTGTCAGCCATGTCTGGTTTTTCAAGGGTCTTCCGAGCCGAATCGGGCATCTGCTGGACATGACGCTCCGCGAGCTGGAGCGAATCCTCTATTTCGAAGCCTACGTCGTCATCGATCCCGGCGAAGCCGTCGAGCTGACGGAGAAGGAAGTCCTCTCCGAAGAGCAGTATCGCGAGCTACAGGACAAATATCCGGACGGCTTCCAGGCCGGCATGGGCGCCGAGGCGATCAAGGAGATCCTCGCCCGTCTCGACATCGAGAGCCTGGCCAAGGAAATGCGCGAGCTGATGCGGACCGAGACGTCGCAGCAGAAGCGGCTAAAGTTTGCAAAGCGACTGAAGGTTGTCGATGCCTTCCGTAAGTCGGGGAACCAACCCGAGTGGATGATCCTGGACGTCGTTCCGGTTATCCCGCCGGAGCTCCGGCCGCTGGTACCGCTCGACGGCGGTCGGTTCGCGACCTCCGATCTCAACGATCTCTACCGTCGCGTGATCAATCGCAATAACCGATTGAAGAAGCTTCTGGATCTGAAGGCTCCGGATGTCATCGTGCGCAACGAGAAGCGTATGTTACAGGAAGCCGTCGATGCACTCTTCGACAACGGTCGTCGCGGTCGTGTCCTGCGTGGCAGCAACAACCGACCGTTGAAGTCTCTGTCCGACACGATCAAGGGCAAGCAGGGGCGTTTTCGTCAGAACCTCCTGGGCAAGCGTGTCGACTATTCCGGTCGTTCGGTCATCGTCGTTGGGCCGGATCTCAAGCTCCACCAGTGCGGGCTGCCGAAGAAGATGGCGCTGGAGCTGTTCAAGCCGTTCATCTACAACAAGCTCGAGGAGCAGGGGCTCGTCACCACCATCAAGGCCGCCAAGGAAATGGTCGAGATGGAGAGTGCCGAGGTCTGGGACTATCTCGAAGAGGTCATCAAGGAGCACCCGGTGCTCTTGAACCGGGCCCCGACACTGCATCGGCTGGGCATTCAGGCCTTCGAGCCGGTCCTGGTCGAGGGCAAGGCGATCAAGATTCACCCGCTGGTCTGTACCGCGTTCAATGCGGACTTCGACGGCGACCAGATGGCGGTCCATGTTCCGTTGTCCGCGAAATCGCAGATCGAGGCAATGGTTCTGATGTTGTCGACCAACAACATCCTCAGTCCGTCCAACGGACTGCCGATCGTCAACCCCAGTCAGGACATTGTTCTGGGTTGCTACTACATGACCCAGGAGAAGGCCAGCGCCAAGGGTGCCGGCCGCATGTTCGGCTCTCAGCAGGAGGTGCTCCTGGCCTATCAGGCCGGCGAGGTCGAGACGCTGACGCCGATTACGTTGCGCTACAGCGGCAACCTCATCGATCTGACGACGCTGCCGCCGAAGGAACAGGACAACGTGGTCCGTGCTCCGGAGCAGACCGTCGAAGCCTATCGCCTGCAGACGACCGTCGGTCGCGTGTTGTTCAACAACGCGCTGTCCGAGGGGTTGCCTTTCGTCAACGGCTCGCTACGCAAGAAGGCACTCCAGTCGTTCGTGCACTACGTCTACCTGCGGCATGGCATCCACATGACCGTGGAGTTGGTCGACAAGCTCAAGGAGCTTGGCTTCATCTATGCGACTCGGGCCGGCATCTCGATCGGGATCGACGACATGGTCGTGCCGCCCACCAAGGTCGACATGGTGGATCGAGCTCGTCAGGAGCAGATCACCGTCGAGCAGCAGTTCCTTGACGGTCTGATCACCAATCGCGAGCGCTACAACAAGGTCATCTCGATCTGGTCCGATGCCACCGAGCGCATCTCCGAGGCCATGTTCAAGGAGATGACCCGTCGCGAGAAGGAAAACGACGAGTTCAACCCGATCCTGATGATGGCCGATTCCGGTGCCCGTGGCAGTAAGCAGCAGATGCGACAGCTTGCCGGAATGCGCGGCCTGATGGCCAAGCCTTCGGGCGAGATCATCGAGACACCGATTACCGCAAACTTCCGCGAGGGGCTGAACGTACTGCAATACTTCATCTCGACTCACGGCGCTCGAAAAGGTCTGGCGGATACCGCACTCAAGACCGCCAACTCCGGATACCTCACGCGACGCCTCGTTGACGTTTCGCAGGATGTGATCATCTCCGCGGACGATTGTCAGACCAGTGAGGGCATCGAGGTCAGTCGAATCGAAGAGGGCGGTGAGATCATCGAGGATCTGCGTGATCGCATCGTCGGTCGTGTGGCTCTCGAGGACATCATTGACCCGGGGAACGGCGAGATTCTCGTCGCTCGTAACGGGATGGTGGACGAGGATCTGGCCACCACCGTGCAGGACTCGGGGCTTCAGACGGTTCGCATCCGCTCCGTGCTGACCTGCGAATGTGAACGCGGTGTCTGTGTTCGCTGCTACGGACGTAACCTCGCGACCGGTCGCGAGGTCGAAAGTGGCGAGGCGGTGGGCGTCATCGCTGCCCAGTCCATCGGAGAACCCGGTACGCAGCTCACGATGCGGACGTTCCATATCGGTGGTACCGCGCGTATCGACGAGCAGAGCGGGATCGAGATCCGCAATGCCGGTCAGGTCTACTACGAGAATCTGAAGACCGTGGACAATCGCGAAGGTAAACCGGTTGCGATCAACCGCAATGGCGCTGTCGTTATTCGCGATCGCGAGGGTCGAGAGCGCGAGCGCTACAATATCGTCTACGGTGCCATTCTTGAGGTCCGTGACGGTGAGCACATCGAGTCCGGTACCAAGCTTGCCGAGTGGGATCCCTACAACTTTGCGATCCTGACCGATATCGCGGGCACCATCGAGTTCCACGACATCGAAGCGGGTGTCACGATGAAGGAAGAGGTCGAGGAGGTCTCGGGTCTTTCTCGCCAGGTGATCGTGCAGTCGCAGGATGAGAAGCGACACCCCCAACTGCTGATTCGCGACGCAGAGGGGAATTCCCAGCGAAAGATCCTCCTGCCGGTCCACGCCATCGTCATGGTCCAGGACGGCGTCGCCGTCCGCGAGGGCGACGTGATGGCGAAGATCCCGCGAGCGACCACGAAGACCAAGGACATCACCGGTGGTCTACCACGCGTGGTCGATCTGTTCGAGGCTCGACACCCCAAGGAACCGGCGGAGATGGCCGAGATCGACGGCGTCGTTCACTACGGGGACATCGTCAAGGGTTCGCGGAAGGTGCTGGTCCGAACCGATGATGGCGAGGAACGCGAGTACGCGATTCCCCGGGGCATGCACGTTACCGTTCAGGAAGGGGAGTCCGTTGTGGCCGGTGACGCGTTCACCGATGGTCCCAAGGACCCGCACAAGATCCTGGAGATTCTCGGTGAGCGGGAATTTCAGGAGGTCTATCGACTGCAAGGCGTGCAGATCCACGACAAGCACATTGAGGTGATCATTCGTCAGATGATGCGCTGGATCAAGATCGAGGATCCGGGTGACACCGAGTTTATCGTTGACGAGCAGGTCGACCGATTCCGCTTCGTCCGCGAGAACGAAAGAGTCCTCGAGGACGGCGGCGTCCCGGCCCGTGGCCGGCCGTTGCTTCTGGGAATCACCAAGGCCAGTCTGGCCACCGAGTCCTTCATCTCGGCGGCCAGTTTCCAGGAGACGACCCGGGTTCTGACCGAGGCCTCGATCTCCGGCAAGGTGGACCTCCTGAGGGGGCTCAAGGAGAACGTGATCATGGGACGGCTCATTCCGGCGGGAACCGGGATGGACACCTACACCGATATCCAGATCGAGCCCGATGGACCCCCTCCGATGGAGGAGCCCCGCTTCGAAGAGGGCGGCGAGGGCGAAATGGACCTCGATACCGATCGATTTGCGGAGATGATTCGACAGGCTGCCGCCGCGGCAGCGGGAGCAGAACCGGGGAGCTGAAAACCCCCGAGTTGGCGGACCTTGAAAGCCCTCCGGGGTGTCTGCTAGACTCTCGAGGTTTTGCACCCCAGAACGATGTCCCGGGTCGTACGTCGTGCCGACGGACGAGCGGGGTTTGGTGCCTGACAGGAGCTTTGACACGTGCCGACGATCAATCAGTTAGTCCGTAAGGGACGCAAGGTCATCAAGTCCCGGACCAAGAGTCCGGCCCTGAATACCTGCCCCCAGAAGCGGGGCGTCTGTGTTCGCGTGTACACGTCGACTCCCAAGAAGCCGAACTCGGCGCTGCGTAAAGTTGCACGCGTTCGTCTGACCAACGGGATCGAGGTCACGACCTACATCCCCGGTGTCGGGCACAACCTTCAAGAACACTCCATCGTGATGATTCGGGGTGGACGTGTGAAGGATCTGCCGGGTGTTCGCTATCACGTAATCCGAGGAACCCTGGACGCCGTGGGCGTCGAGGATCGACGACGGAGCCGTTCGAAGTACGGCGCCAAGCGGCCGAAGTCGTAACGCTAACGGCCAGGGTAGGAGAGATCGATGCCTCGTAGAGGAAATGTCCCCAAACGGAAGGTCTTGCCGGATCCGTTGTATCAATCGCCGTTGGTGACGAAGTTCATCAATTGCATGATGCTGGATGGCAAGCGCTCCACGGCGGAGGGGATTTTTTACGGCGCCATGACCACGGTTCAGGAGAGAGCCGGTGATGACGCGTTGAAGGTGTTTCGTCGGGCGGTGGACAACGTCAAGCCCGCCCTCGAGGTGAAGTCTCGTCGCGTCGGCGGTTCCAACTACCAGGTGCCGATCGAGGTCCGACCCAGCCGTCGAATGGCCTTGGCCCTGCGTTGGCTGATCAGCTTCTCTCGGCAGCGTTCGGAGAAATCGATGCGAGACAAGCTCGCCAACGAGATTCTCGACGCCGCCAACGGTCGCGGCAATGCGTTCAAGAAGAAGGAAGATACTCATCGGATGGCCGAGGCCAACAAGGCTTTCGCTCATTTCCGCTGGTAGGTTAGTAGGTCAGTTAGGCACGGAAGACACGTAGTTCAGGTGAGGTTTGCGGTCGAGTTTATCGGCCGAAGTTTCGCGGCTCACGACCTGGTTGTGAGGGCGCAAGGTTCTTTGAAGTGGCACGGACGACTCCCCCGGAGCAAATCCGCAATATCGGCCTGATGGCCCATATCGACGCCGGTAAAACGACGACGACAGAGCGGATTCTGTTTCTCACCGGGTCAAATCCTACGATCGACTGGGTGGCCCAAGAGCGGGGCATCACCCTCACGTCCGCCGCGACCACCTGCCTCTGGCGCGATACGCGCATCCATATCATCGACACTCCGGGTCACGTCGACTTCACCGCAGAGGTCGAGCGATCGCTTCGCGTCCTCGACGGCGTGGTGGCCGTCTTCTGTGCGGTCGGTGGCGTCGAGTCGCAGTCGGAGACGGTTTGGCGACAGGCCGACCGTTACGAGGTGCCCCGGATCGCCATCGTCAACAAGATGGATCGTGCGGGCGCCGATTTCGATGCCGTCTGCCGCCAGATGGTCGATCGCCTCGCTGCCCGTCCGCTTCCGATTCAGATGCCCATCGGCTCCGGTGAGTCCTTCTGCGGGTTCATCGATCTGGTCACGCTGCAAGCCTACGAGTGGCGTGACGCCGCAGAGCTTCATCCGATCCGCACACCGGAAGAGCTCGCCGATACTGCCTCCCGTGGCCGTGAGCGACTGCTCGAGGCGCTGTGCGAAATTGACGACGAACTGATGGGAAGCTACCTGGCCGGTGAACTGACCGGCGAGAATCAGGTCTCGGACCCGCAGACCACCCAACGGATCCACCAGGTTCTACGACGCGGAACCATCGGCCTGTCCTTCACGCCGGTCCTGTGTGGTAGCGCCTTCCGAAATAGGGGCATCGAGCCGCTGCTGAATGCCGTCGTCGACTACCTGCCGTCTCCGCTTGATATGCCGGCGGTCGAGGGTGCAAACCCGCTGGCCGCCGTCGGGGCAGTCGACGGGACACTCTCACGCATGCCTGCCGACGCGGAGCCCTTCTCCGCGTTGGTCTTCAAGGTCACGACCGATCCCGTCGTGGGTTCCTTGGCGTTCATCCGAGTCTACTCCGGTTCCCTCTCCCGTGGCGACGAGGTCTATAACCCCGCTCGCGGCAAGTCCGCAAGTGTCGGTCGACTGTTGCAGTTGCACGCCGACGGGCAAGAGGAGTTGGGCCGTGTCGGGGCAGGTGATATCGCTGTCGTCGTCGGTCTTGGTCTGGCGGCGACGGGGGACACGATCTGCGACCCGGAGACACCGATCGTGCTCGAGGCGATGCAGTTCCCGGAGCCCGTTATTCGACTTGTCCTCGAGGCGCGTACGGCGCTCGATCAGGAGAAGCTTGACGCCACGCTGGCCAGACTCTCCCGCGAGGATCCGACGTTCAAGGTTCAGGTCGATCGTGTCTCCGGCCAAACCGTCATCGCCGGAATGGGCGAGCTTCACCTCGAGGTTTTGGTCGATCGATTGCGACGAGAGTTCGAGGTCAGCGCCATCGTTGGCGAGCCGCAGGTGGCCTATCGCGAGACGATCCTCGGTGAGGCGTCGGCCGACGCCCGCGACCGGGATGCCTACGTGCGGCTTCGCGTGGCTCCGTCGGACGACACGCAGGAGATGGTGTTTCGTAGCGAGACTGTCGGTGGCGCGATCCCGCGCGAGTCGATCTCTGCGATTCGTGCCGGCATCCAGGAATCGATGCAGGGCGGGCTCCTTGCCGACTTTCCGATGAACAACATCGACGTCGTCCTTGAGGACGGATCGTCCCGCGGGGCCGACGCGTCGGACGTCGCCTTCAAGAAAGCGGCCTCGATTGCGTTTCGAGATGCCTGCCACAAGGCCGGTATCGTCTTGCTCGAGCCTGTGATGAAACTCGAGATCGTTGTCCCCGAAGACTACGTGGGCGATGTGATCGGAAACCTCAACGAACGTCGCGGCCGTATACAGGGTGTCGACACCCGGGCGGGCTTGCAGGTGCTCGACGCAAGAGCGCCGATGGCGGAGATGTTCGGCTACGCGACGGCGTTACGTTCGTTCTCTCAGGGACGTGGCAACTATTCCATGCACTTTTCTCACTACGATCCGGTCCCTCGTGCCGTTGGCGACGATGTCGTCGCACGGGTAGCGGGCGTAGCGGGTAACGGTTGAGCTTGTAAGGCATTCAGGAGGAACTGCAGCGATGGCCAAGGAAAAATTTGATCGTTCAAAGCCCCACGTTAACGTGGGAACGATCGGTCACGTGGACCACGGAAAGACGACGTTGACGGCTGCGATTACGTCGACGCTTGCCAAAGGCGACGACACGGTAACGGCGCGTTCGTTCGACTCGATCGACAATGCACCGGAAGAGCGCGAGCGCGGTATCACGATCGCGACGGCGCACGTGGAGTACCAGACGGACGAGCGTCACTACGCTCACGTCGATTGCCCGGGTCACGCGGACTACATCAAGAACATGATCACGGGTGCGGCGCAGATGGACGGGGCGATCCTCGTGGTGTCGGCGGCCGATGGCCCGATGCCCCAGACCCGCGAGCACATCCTGCTTGCCCGTCAGGTGGGTGTGCCTGCGATCGTCGTCGCCATGAACAAGGTCGACATGGTGGACGACCCGGAGCTGCTGGACCTGGTCGAGCTCGAGGTACGTGAGCTGCTGAGCGCCTACGAGTTCCCGGGCGATGACATTCCGATCTGTCGTGTGTCGGCGCTGAAGGCCCTCGAGGGCGATGCCGACGCGCAGGACGGCGTGGTCGCCCTGATGAAGGAGGTCGACTCCTACATCCCGATGCCGGAGCGTGCCATCGATCAACCGTTCCTGATGCCGGTCGAGGACATCTTCTCGATCTCGGGTCGTGGCACGGTGGTGACGGGTCGCATCGAGCAGGGCATCGTGAAGGTCGGCGAGGAAGTGGAGATCGTCGGAATCCGTGACACGCAGAAGAAGGTCGTCACGGGAGTCGAGATGTTCAAGAAGTTGCTGGACTCCGGTGAGGCCGGCGATAACGTCGGTCTGTTGCTTCGTGGTACGGAGCGAACGGATGTCGAGCGTGGTCAGGTGCTGGCGAAGCCGGGATCGATCACTCCTCACACGAAGTTCATGGGTGAGGTCTACGTGCTGACGAAGGAGGAGGGTGGTCGACACACTCCGTTCTTCAACGGCTATCGACCGCAGTTCTACTTCCGGACGACGGACGTCACCGGAACGGCAAACCTGCCTGGCGACACCGAGATGGTGATGCCGGGGGACAACGTGACGATCGAAGTGGAATTGTTAACGCCGATCGCGATGACCAAGGGCCTGCGCTTTGCCATCCGTGAGGGTGGACGCACCGTGGGTGCAGGCACCGTCACTGAGATCGTCGAGTAGAGGTGTTTGATGCCTGTCGTTAGAAACGTGGCTTCGGATGATGGCTGCCCACTGCTGGGAACGCGTTACCCGACACCGCAAGTAGCTCACGCCACAGGGCGCGAGTCAGGAATAGCATGGTGAACGAGAAGATCAGAATCCGGCTAAAAGCCTACGACCATCGGATCCTCGATCAATCGACAACCGAGATCGTGGATACCGCTCGCCGTACAGGCGCTCAGGTAGTGGGACCGATCCCACTACCGACCGTCCGTAACAAGTGGACGGTTCTGCGTTCCCCTCATGTCGACAAGAAGTCGCGTGAGCAGTTCGAGATTCGAACGCACAAGCGTCTGTTGGACATCCTCCAGCCGACGCCGGAGACGGTGGACGCACTGATGAAGCTGGATTTGCCGGCAGGTGTGGATGTTGAGATCAAAGCGTTCGGGCAGTCTGCGTAGCCGTCGTGCACGCGGGAGTTGATAGATGATCGAAGGACTTATCGGAAGAAAAATCGGGATGACGCAGTTGTTCGAGGACAACGGCAAGGTGACTCCGGTCACCGTGATCGAAGCCGGTCCGTGCGTCGTCGTGCAGAAGAAGACCAGTGAGAAGGACGGCTACGACGCCGTACAGCTGGGACTCGTCGATCCGAAGGCCGCCAAGAAGGCCAACAAGCCGCAGAAGGGGCATCACGAGAAGGCCGGCGTCCCGCCGACCCGTCTCCGTCGTGAGTTCCCGCTCGTCGGCGATGCCGATGCGGACGACGCACCCAAACCCGGCGATGCGATCGCCGTCGATATCTTCGAAGGTATCGTCAAGGTCGATGTAATCGGCGTGAGCAAGGGCAAGGGCTTCCAGGGCGTCATCAAGCGTCACGGATTTGGCGGCGGTAACGCCTCTCATGGTTCGATGTTCCATCGCTCTCCGGGATCCATCGGGCAGTCGGCGACACCGTCGAAGGTCATGAAGGGCATGAAGGGCCCCGGACAGATGGGCAATAAGCGGATTACCTGTAAGGGACTGACGGTGGTCCGTGTCGATTCTGAAAAAAACCTGTTGCTGGTACGTGGCTCCGTTCCCGGTGCTCCGGGCTCTGCAGTCGTCGTGCGTCGCTCGTTGTCGGATACCGGCACGGGCGCCAAGGACTGAGGTGAATGATGGCTGAAGTTGCTGTCAAGAATTGGGACAACAAGACGGTGCGGACGATCGAGGTCGATCCCGTTCTTGCCGACTATCCATTGAAGAACCACCTGATCTACGAGGCGGTCCTGGCGTACCAGGCGGCCGGACGTGCGGGTACCCATAAGACGAAGAACCGCAAGGACGTCTCGGGCGGAACGCGGAAAATGTGGCGTCAAAAGGGAACCGGCCGGGCCCGTTCCGGCGACAACCGTTCGCCGCTGTGGCGTCACGGCGGCGTCGTGCACGGTCCTCAGCCGCGGGACTACTCGTGGTCGATGCCACGCAAGATGCGTCGCAACGCGCTGCGCTCGGCGCTGGCCGAGAATCTGCGGCAGGGAAAAATCATTTGCCTCGAGTCCCTCGAGCTCGCCAGTCATCAGACCGGCGCCCTGGAGAAGGCCGTCACGGGTCTTGGCCTTGAGGGCAAGACGCTGCTCGTTGCCCGCGACGCCGAGCGCAATCTCGAGCTGGCGACTCGCAACAACCCCCGACTGACGTCGGCGCGGGCGTTGGGCGTCAGCATCGTCGATCTATTGAATCACGACCACATCGTGATCTCGGAGTCGGCGTTTCAGACAATGGCGGAGGTACTGGCGCGATGAAGAACGAATTCTCGATCGTACGTCAGCCGCTGATCACGGAGAAATCGACGATTCTCCGGGAGAAGAACGGCACGTATTGCTTCCGTGTGCACCCCAACGCCAACAAGCTCGAAATCGCCGCAGCGATCGAGAAGCTGTTTGTGAAGGACAACGTCAAGGTAGCGACGGTTCGGACTGCGCGAGTGCTTGGAAAGACAAAACGAATGGGCCGGTTCCTGGGCTCACGCCCGAACTGGAAGAAGGCCTGGGTCCAGCTGACACCGGACTCAGGCGAAATCGAATTCTTCGACGCCGGTTGATAGGTCGATAGACCGAGGTATTTGATGGCCATCAAGAAATATAAACCCACGAGTCCTGGGCGTCGGCACATGACTCGAATGGTGCGCGACTCATCGGGTAAGAACGAGCCCCACAAGCCGTTGCTGCGGAAGCTGACCAAGAAGGCCGGCCGCAACAACAAGGGGCAGATCTCGGTACGACATCAAGGTGGTGGGCACAAGCGCCGCTACCGTGTCATCGATTTTCGCCGAGACAAGATCGGAATTCCCGGGAAGGTCGAGACCGTCGAGTACGATCCCAACCGATCCGCCGATATCGCCCTCGTCTGCTATGCGGATGGCGAGCGACGCTACATCCTGTCGCCGAACGGCCTGGCCGTCGGCACGACGATCCTTTCCTCGCCGGAAGCCGATATCCAGCCGGGCAACTGCCTGCCGATGAAGGCGATCCCGTTAGGTACGCCCCTCCACAATATCGAGATGCGCCCCGGTAAGGGCGGCCAACTCTGCCGTTCCGCCGGTACCTCGGCGCAGTTGATCGCAAAGGAAGGTCGTCACGCTCTCTTGCGCATGCCCTCGGGCGAGATGCGGAAGATCCTGGCGGAGTGCTACGCAACCATCGGGCAGGTAGGGAACCTGGACCACGAGAACGCATCCATCGGTAAAGCGGGTCGCAGTCGCTGGCTGGGTCGCCGTCCGACGGTCCGCGGCGTGGTCATGAACCCTGTCGATCATCCCCACGGTGGTGGTGAAGGCCGAACCTCCGGAGGCCGACATCCGGTAAGTCCCTGGGGTGTCCCGACCAAGGGCAAGAAAACTCGTAACAACCCGCGCACGGACGACATGATCGTTCGCCGCCGCGGTCGCAAGTAGTCGAGAGGAAGGGCTTCGCCATGACACGTTCCGTTTCAAAGGGTCCGTTCATCGATCGTTCGCTCGAGAAAGCGGTCGAAGAGCAGACCAAGAAGAACGATCACAAGGTTCTCAAGACCTGGTCGCGCCGCTCGACGATTACACCGGAGATGGTGTCGCTCACCATCGCCGTACACAACGGGAAGAAGTTTATTCCGGTTTACATCACAGAGAATATGGTCGGGCACAAGTTGGGCGAATTCGCGCCCACCCGCACCTTTAAAGGTCACGCCGGTCGCGGCGGGACCTCGAGTCGGTAGGTTCGGAGGTAGACCGTGATCGCGACGGCAAAAAGAAAATACCTGGGAGTCTCCGCGCAGAAGACGCGTGGAGTTGTCGACCAGGTTCGTGGAAAGAATGTCGGGGAGGCCCTCAACATCCTGCACTTCTCACCCAAGTTGGTGGCGCGGGACCTAGAGAAGCTCTTGAAGTCTGCGGTGGCAAACGCCCAGCAGGCGGACCCCAACGTCGATGTCGATGAGTTGAGAATCTCACGTGCCCTGGTGAACGAGGCGCCTCCGATGCGCCGATCTCGCCACGTCGCGATGGGACGCATCTTCCCGATCATCAAACGTGCCTGTCACATCACGTTTGATCTCGACATCATCGGTGGCAAGAAGAATGACGCTTCAGACGATAGCGCTGTTTCGGGAGGTTAGGTCGTGGGTCAAAAAGTAAATCCGTACGGTTTTCGAATCGGCATCAACAAGACCTGGCGATCGCGCTGGTACTCCGAGAAAAAGTACTCGGAGCTCCTGCACGAGGACCTGAAGCTTCGTGATGACCTCAAGAAGCAGCTTGGCCACGCCGGAGTCTCGCAGATCGAGATCGAGCGCGCCGCCAACAAGCTGCGCGTCAACATCCACACCTCTCGACCGGGAATCATCATCGGCCGAAAAGGCGCGGAAGTTGATCGACTGAAAGAAGAGATCCGCAAGCGGACCAATCGCGAGGTGTTCATCAACATCCTCGAGATCGACAAGCCGGAGGTCGATCCGCAGCTCGTCGCCGAGGCGATCGGCACGCAGCTCATTCGTCGCGTCGCATTCCGACGGGCCATGCGCAAGGCCGTCGAGTCCGCGCTGCGTTTCGGTGCCAAGGGTGTCAAGGTCCGCGTCAGCGGCCGTCTGGGTGGAGCCGAGATCGCTCGATCCGAGTGGTACCTGGAAGGTCAGTTGCCCTTGCACACGCTTCGTGCGGACGTCGGTTACGGTTTTGCCGAAGCGAAGACGACGTACGGAATTATCGGAATCAAGGTCTGGATCTATCGCGGTGAATCCCGCGAGATTCAGATCGCCAAGACTGCGGCCCGCTAGGACGTCGTGAAGACACTGAGAATCGTGGAAAGTCGTAGAGACGGAGTGCAATCATGTTAATGCCAAGCAAGGTCAAGCACCGAAAGCAGCAGCGGGGACGCCGGCGCGGAAACGCGCAAACCGGCTGCACCGTCAGCTTCGGTGAGTATGGCTTGAAGGCTCTGGACAACGGCTGGCTGACGTCCCGACAGATCGAGGCGGGTCGTGTTGCGATGACTCGAAGTGTGAAGCGTGGCGGAAAGATCTGGATTCGGGTCTTCCCCGACAAGCCGATCACGAAGAAGCCGACAGAAGTTCGAATGGGTAAGGGTAAGGGCGCACCGGAGGCGTGGGTCGCCGTGATCAAGCCAGGTCGCATCCTCTTCGAGATGGAGGGTGTCGCCGAGGATATCGCCAAAGAGGCGATGCGTCTGGCGGCGCACAAGCTGCCGTTTCGGACGAAGTTCGTCAAGCGTCTGCCCTGACGGCAGTTGGACCAGGGAATATTGGAGTAGGTGATGGCAACGAATCTTGAAAAACTCGGGGAAATGAGTCCCGAGGAACTCAGCAAGGAAGAGATGTCGCTACGGGAAGAGATCTGGAAGCTTCGCATCCAGCTCACAACCGGGCAGTTGCAGGACCCTCAACGCGTGCGTCGATCACGCAAAGAGCTCGCCCGCGTGTTGACGGTTCGTCGACAGCAGGAACTGGCGGCAACGAGAGGAAGCGAATCGTGAGCGAAAACAGTCAGCCCGAGAGCACTAATACGCGCCGGCGGGTTACGAAGGTCGGTATTGTCGCATCGGACAAGATGGACAAGACCGTCGTCGTTCGTGTCGATCGCACCGTCGTTCATCGACGCTATCGTCGTTACATTCGCAAAACGACGAAATTCATGGCTCACGATGAAGCCAATCAGTGCAAGATCGGCGACACCGTAGAAATCGTTGAATCGCGACCGTTGTCCGCTCACAAGCGGTGGCGTGTACAGCGAATCGTTCGTGCCGCGGTGACCGCAAGTGGCGACGCGGGCGCCGGAACAACCGAGTAACCGAGTTATCGGAAGAGCGGAGAGTAGACCATGATTCAAATGCAAAGTGTGCTGCAGGTCGCCGATAACTCGGGCGCCAAGAAGATTGCGTGTATCAATCTTGCCGGCGGCTCGCGAGGCAAGTACGCGTCGGTGGGTGACATCATCACCGCATCCGTCAAGGAAGCGACGCCCGACGGCAACGCCAAGAAGGGGCAGGTCGTCAAGGCCGTCATCGTCCGTACGAAGAGCCCGCAGCGTCGTCGTGACGGTTCGTATATCCGTTTCGACCAGAACGCCGCGGTCCTGATCAATGACGCCAAGGAGCCGATCGGTACCCGCGTTTTCGGTCCGGTCGCTCGCGAATTGCGCGACAAGAAATTCATGAAGATCGTGTCGCTGGCTCCCGAGGTTCTGTAATGAATAAGATTCGAATCAAGAAAGAAGATCGTGTGGTTATCATTACGGGGAAGTACCGTGATCGAACTACCCCACGTCGTGTGCTTCAGGTCTACCCCAAGCGGAGAATGCTCCTGGTAGAGGGTGTGAACCTGGTCAAGCGTCACACGAAACCAAACCCGCAACGCAATATCAAGGGCGGGGTTATCGAGAGTGAAGGACCGATCCATATCTCCAATGTCATGTTGTTGGACCCCGAGACGAAGCGGGGCACACGGATCGGTACGAAAACACTAGAAGACGGACGTCGCGTGCGCATGACCAGGGCCAGCGGCACCATCCTCGACAAGTAGCAGCAGAGAGAGGGACGAGATGGCAAGGTTGATCGAAAAATATGCGGAGGATGTCGCACCGGCTCTGAAAAGCCAGTTCGGCTACAGCTCCTCGATGGCCATCCCAAAGATCGCGAAGGTCGTGATCAATATGGGTGTGGGCGATGCAATTCAGGACAGCAAGTTGCTGGATCAGGCCGTGGACGAGTTGTCGACGATCGCCGGTCAACGCCCGGCGGTGACGAAGGCGCGCAAGTCCATCTCCAACTTCAAGCTTCGTGAAGGAATGCCGATCGGGTGTCGCGTCACCTTGCGTGGCACTCGCATGTACGAATTCCTGGATCGACTCCTGAATCTCGCGTTGCCTCGTGTGCGTGACTTTCGCGGCGTCTCGAGCCGGGCGTTTGATGGTCGTGGCAACTACACCCTGGGTGTTCGCGATCACCTGATGTTCCCGGAGATCGATTACAACAAGGTGCAGAAGGTCAAGGGTATGAATATTTGCATCGTCACAACGGCGAATACCGACGAGGAAGCCCGTGCGCTTCTTGCTGGTCTCGGTATGCCGTTCATCAAGAAGAACTGACGGAGGTAGCGGACATGGCAACCAAGGCTTGGATCGCCAAAACCGAGAAGAAGCCGAAGTTCGCAGTTCGTGCGCGCAATCGCTGTCTGCGTTGCGGACGGCCTCGAGCATTTCTGCGAAAATTTCGGCTCTGCCGGATCTGTTTCCGTCAACTGGCGTTAGAGGGGCTATTGCCCGGCGTCACGAAGTCGAGTTGGTAGCGGGGGACAGACGATGAGTATGACGGATCCCATTTCAGATTTGTTGGTGCGCCTGCGTAACGGTGCGACGGCCAAGCATGACAAGGTCGTGCTTCCGGCCTCCAAGATGAAGGCCGCGATCGTCGGTATCCTCAAGGACGAGGGCTATATCGACGAGTACTCGGTCGAGGAGAACCCGGTACAGGGTTCGATCACCGTGCATCTGAAGTACACACCGACGGGTGATCGTGCGATCACCGGTCTGGAGCGTGTCAGTAAGCCCGGGCGCCGGGTCTACTGCAACAAGGATGAGATCCCGAAGGTCCTCAACGGACTCGGGATCACGATCCTCTCGACCTCGAGAGGCATCAAGACCGGTAGTGCGTGTCGTCGCGAAGGCGTCGGAGGAGAAATCCTCTGCAACGTCTGGTAGCGAGAGGACGGAGAAAGATCGATGTCTAGAATTGGAAGAATGCCGATCGAACTTGACGCAGCCGTCAAGATCAAGATCGATGGTTCGACGGTCAATGTCGAAGGACCCAAGGGCAAGCTCCAGCACACGGTTCCCGACGGGATCACCGTGGCACAAGAGGAGAAGCAGCTCGTGGTTCGGCGGGCCGACGACTCCAAGACTCAGCGTGCTCTACACGGGCTCAGCCGTGCGCTTCTTGCCAACGCCGTGAACGGTGTCACCAAGGGCTTCGTGAAGGATCTCGAGATCCATGGCGTGGGTTACCGGGCGGAGTTGGCAGGGAAGGTCGTGAAGTTCAGCCTCGGTTTTTCCCACCCCATCGTATTTCCGATTCCGGACGGAATCGCGGTCGCGGTAGAGAAGAATACGAAACTGAGTGTCAGCGGATACGATCGACAGCAGGTCGGGCAAGTGGCGGCGGAGATCCGATCGCTGCGACCGCCGGACGTCTACAAACTAAAGGGCATCCGGTATACGGGTGAACAACTGCGGAAGAAGGCCGGCAAGACCGGAGCCTAGGGGTCAGCGGATGAGCAGTCTAGGAAAAATGAGTGTACGGAAGGACGTTCGACGTCGAATTCGACATCGGGTCCGGCGAAAGATTCATGGGACCGCGTCGCAACCAAGACTCGCGGTCTTTCGAAGCGATCGGCATATCTACGCCCAGGCCATCGACGATGAGTCCGGGCGAACGTTGGCCAGCGCGTCCACACAAAGCCCGGAATTGAAAGAGATCAAGAACGGATCAAATTGTGAGGCCGCCAAGAAGGTCGGCAATTTGATCGCGAAGAAGCTTAAGGGTGCAGGCGTCAAGGCGATCGTGTTCGATCGAGGCGGCTTCCTGTACCACGGACGGATCAAGGCACTTGCCGACGCCGCTCGTGAAGAGGGTTTGAAGTTCTAGTTCGGTCGTTTGTACCGACGTTTGGAGGAGTCCGTGGCGGAATACGAACAGCAACCCGGTGAGTTGAAGGATCGTTTGGTCCATATCAACCGCGTGACCAAGGTCGTGAAGGGCGGTAAGAACTTCTCGTTCGCAGCCCTCGTCGTCGTGGGTGACGGTAATGGCTGGGTCGGATATGGCGTGGGCAAGGCCCGCGAGGTCCCATCCGCCATCAGCAAGGGGGTCGAACAGGCGAAGAGAAACCTGGTTCGAATCCCGATGCTCGACCACACGATCCCGCACCAGATCACCGGTCGATTCGGGGCCGGCGCGGTTCTTCTGAAGCCCGCATCTCCCGGTACCGGTGTGATCGCAGGTGGGCCGGTTCGAGCGATCCTCGAGTCGGCCGGCGTCCAGGACATCCTCACGAAGTCCCTGGGCACGAAGAATCCTCACAACGTCATCCGAGCGACGATGCAGGGGCTCATGTCCCTGAAGGAAGCGGACAAGATCGCCGTCGTGCGTGGGAAGGACGTTGAAGAGATCCATCGGGAGATGTCCCAATGACAGCCGCAGCGAAGAGTAAGAAGTCCGGCGCCACGGTTCGTATCAAACAGATTCGAAGCGGGATCGGGTTCAAGCAAGATCAGAAGGACACGTTACGAGCCCTGGGTCTCGGTCGAATCGGCCGCGAGCGGGAGCTGACGGACAATCCGCAGGTGCGTGGGATGCTGAAAAAGATTCCGCATCTCGTACAGATCCTCGAGGGTTGACGAGATACCGACGACTCGCGGGGACATGAAGTAGACGAACTCACTGGAAGTTGACGAGAGGGACGAGCGATGAGACTGCACGAACTGCAACCGGCCCCGGGATCCCGGAAGACGGCCCGTCGGGTCGGCCGCGGCCCCGGCAGCGGTAGGGGCAAGACCGCCGGCCGCGGAATGAACGGTCAGAAATCTCGCAGTGGCTACCACAGCAAGCGTGGATTCGAGGGCGGACAGATGCCGCTCCATCGACGACTGCCGAAGCGTGGCTTCTTCAACATTTTCAGGACAAGCTATCGAACGGTCAACGTCGACCGATTGAACGGGTTCGAGGCGGGAAGCGTTGTCGATCCCGAGACGCTGCTGGCAGCCGGCCTGGTCAAGAAGGGCAAGGACGGCGTCAAGGTGCTCGGCAACGGCGAGATCACCGTGGCTCTGAAGGTGACCGCCCATCGCTTCACGAAGTCGGCCGCCGATAAGATCAAGGCAGCAGGCGGATCCATCGAGCTGATCAAGCCTACTTCGACAAAACTGATTCGTGCGGCCAAACCGAGCAAGTCGGCCAAGTCGAGCAAACCTGAAACGATGTCGGACGATAAGTAATGATTCAGGCCTTTCGAAACATCTTCAATATTCCGGAACTTCGCAACCGGGTGCTCTTCACCCTGGCGATGTTGGGTGTCTACCGGATTGGTGCGCATATTCCCACGCCGGGTATCGATACCGCCGCGATGCAGACGTTCTTCGAGTCTCAGGCGGGCGGCATCCTCGGGTTTGTGGACATGTTCTCCGGCGGCGCCTTCAGCCGACTGACGATCTTCGCTCTGGGCATCATGCCGTACATCACGGCGTCGATCATCCTGCAGCTGCTGACGGTTGTCTGGCCGTACCTCGAGAAACTCAGCAAGGAAGGGGAGGCCGGACGTAAGAAGATCACGCAGTACACGCGCTACGGCACGGTCGCGTTGTCTCTCGTCCAGTCGTTCACCATTGCGTTGTGGCTTCAGTCGACAAGTCTTGGTGCCGGCACCGGACAGATCGTCCTCAATCCGGGTCTTGGCTTCCAGCTAATGACCATGTTGACGCTGACCACCGGAACGGCGTTCATCATGTGGATCGGTGAACAGATCTCCGAGCGTGGCATCGGCAACGGAATCTCGTTGATCATCTACGCCGGCATCGTGGTCGGTCTGCCCAACGCCATCGCCAATACCATCCAGGATCTACAGAGCGGTCAGATCGACCTGTTCGTCGTCCTGATCATCATCGCGATGATGATCCTGGTCGTCGCGGCGATCGTCTTCGTCGAACGCGCTCAGCGTCGGCTTCCGATCCAATACGCTCGCCGCGTCGTCGGCCGCCGGGTCTACGGTGGCGCATCCACTTATCTTCCGCTCAGGGTCAATACCGCCGGTGTGATCCCGGTGATCTTCGCGTCCTCGGTGCTTGCGATTCCGACGACGATGGGTCAGATGGGGGCGTTGCGGGATGTGGGCTGGGTTCAGGCGTTGGTCAATCAACTCCAGTACTCCGCCCTGCTCTACAACCTGATCTACGCCATCATGATCATGTTCTTCTGTTTCTTCTACGTGTCGATCATCTTCAATCCGATGGATCAGGCCGACAACATGAAGAAATACGGTGGCTTCATTCCCGGGATTCGCCCCGGCAAGAAGACCGCCGAGCATATCGATCGGATCCTGACCCGGCTGACCTTCGGGGGCGCGATCTACCTGGCCAGCATCAGTCTCCTGCCGGTCCTTCTGACCAGCGGATTCCAGGTGGCACCGCTGCCCTGGATCGGGGAGTTCCTCGATCGCTGGCTACCCAGCTTCATCACTCAGGGCCTGAACGTGAAGTTCTTCTTCGGCGGGACCTCGCTCCTGATTGTGGTCGGTGTCGCCATGGACACCGTGCAGCAGATCGAATCCCAGCTGATCATGCGTCATTACGACGGATTCCTTAAGGGAACCCGTCTGAAACCCCGTCGATGACCCTGAAGCCTGAAGGCCGAAATTGAAGAATTTTGCTATAATTTCGCGTTTACCCATCGGCGTCCACGCCGTTGGGACTTTTGTTGTCGTGGGGTCCCTCGGGACCTCGAGGTGTGTGTGAGCGGTTTGATTCTCAAATCCCCAGCTGAGATCGAGATCATGGATGAGGCCAATCGCATCATCCGTGACACCCTTGATGCTCTGTCGATGCAGATCGGCGTAGGGATGACGACCAAGGAGATCGATCGGATCGTCGAGACGCGTCTCGTCGAAGCCGGAGGGGTCCCTGCGTTCAAGGGCTACCCGCACAACAACGATGGCAAGGATTTTCCAGGTAGCGCCTGCGTCTCGGTGAACGATGAGATCGTTCACGGAGTACCCGACGAGAATCGAGTCCTGGAGGACGGGGACATCGTCTCGGTGGATGTCGGCGTTCTCTATCGCGGCTACTACGGCGACTCGGCGCGAACCTTCCCGGTTGGAAACATCGACGAGGAGTCGAAGTTTCTCCTGAAGGTGACCCGAGAATCCCTTGAGTTGGGTGTTCAGCAGACCCGGCTGGGAAACCGTGTGTCGGATATCGGTCACGCGGTGCAATCCCACGTCGAGAAGCACGGCTTCTCGGTCGTGCAAGAGTTCGTCGGACACGGAATCGGCGCCAGCCTCCACGAGGATCCGCAGGTTCCAAACTTTGGTGCGCCGGGTCGACGAGAGCGCCTCCAGAAGGGGATGGTTCTCGCCATCGAGCCGATGGTCAACGCCGGTGGACCGGAGGTCATGGTCAGCGCTCGGGACCTGTGGACCGCACGGACCCGCGACGGTCGTCGGTCCGCTCATTTCGAAGTCTGCGTCGCAATTACAAACGGTGAACCGCGGGTGCTGGGCGCTCCGGTTGGCTGTCTTTCGTAAGTCAGGGTATTCGCTAGATGGCAAAAGAAGAAGCAATCGAGGTTGAAGCCACGGTGTTGGAGCCCCTTCCAAACGCCATGTTCAAGCTCGAATTGGTCGATCGTGCAGAGCACAAGGTTCTGGCACATATCTCGGGAAAGATGCGGAAGCACTTCATTCGCATCCTGCCGGGAGATCGCGTGTTGGTCGAGTTGTCGCCGTACGATCTG
Organism: Acidobacteriota bacterium; assembly: GCA_029861955.1. NCBI lineage: Bacteria > Pseudomonadati > Acidobacteriota > Acidobacteriota bacterium. Next base: position 118,827 of record JAOTYK010000008.1, on the reverse strand, counting down.
TCCCGTGGACGGATCGTCTACCGATACAAGTAGCCTCGAATAGATCGGTTGGAGAGCAGGATCATGAAGGTACGTAGCTCCGTGAAAAAGATGTGCGACAAGTGCAAGGTGATTCGCCGCCGTGGGGTGGTTCGTGTCATCTGTGAGAACCCAAAGCACAAGCAACGACAGGGATAGGCCGGATTAACCTTCGGTCGGTAGAGGAGTAGCTCGTGGCTCGCATCGCAGGAATCGAACTTCCGCCCAGTAAGCGGATCGAGATTGGTTTGACGTACATCTATGGGATCGGACGCACCCGTTCGAATCAGATCCTCGATAAGTTGAGGATCGATCCGGCGACGAAGGTGAAGGATCTGACGGATGACGAGTCGCTTCGTATTCAGCGACTCCTGAACCAGGAAGGCCGTGTGGAAGGTGATCTTCGTAAGGCGGTCTCCCTCGATATCAAGCGGCTGATCGAGATCGGCGCCTATCGCGGCTTGCGTCACCGACGCAACTTGCCGACTCGTGGACAACGAACCCACACCAACGCACGTACCCGTCGTGGCCCCCGTCGCGCAATCGCCGGTAAGAAGAAGGCATAGGGAAGAGGACGAAATAGAACGATGGCGAAATCAACGAAATCGAGCCGCAAGGGTGGCAAGAAAGAAAAGAAGAACATCCCGCACGCGATCTGTCATATCCGTGCGACGTTCAACAACACGATCATCACCTTTGCCGACCCCCTCGGCAACGTGATCAGCTGGGCCTCGTCCGGCGGTCAGGGTTTCAAGGGATCGCGGAAGGGGACTCCGTTCGCGGCTCAGTCCGCTGCCGGTCTTGCGGCCCGTGGCGCGCGCGACAACGGTGTCCGCACGGCCGACGTTCGCGTCAAGGGTCCCGGCTCCGGGCGCGAGTCATCGATCCGCGCGCTGCAGAGTGCCAATATCGAGATCAAGACAATCAAGGATGTAACTCCGATCCCGCACAACGGCTGTCGACCGCCGAAGCGGCGTCGTGTCTAGAGCGAGGAGAGAGACACCGTGGCCAGAACGACTGGAGCTGTTTGCCGACTATGTCGCCGTGAGGGATTAAAGCTATTCCTCAAGGGCGATCGATGCTTCAAGGAAAAGTGTGCGTTCGAGCGACGTGGTTACGCCCCGGGCCAACACGGACGCCGTCGAACCAAGATTCAGAGCTATGGCATTCAGCTTCGTGAGAAGCAGAAGGTCAAGAGGATGTACGGAGTGCTGGAACGCCAGTTTCGTACCTACTTCAAGCACGCTGCGGGAACCAAGGGGATCACGGGGTCCAACCTTCTGCAGATGCTCGAGCGTCGCCTGGACAACGTCGTCTATCGACTGGGGTTCGCCTCGTCTCGATCGATGGCCCGTCAGCTTGTAGCCCATGGTCATTTTCAGATCAACGGCAAGAAGGTGACCGTCGCCTCGTATCAGGTCAAGCCCGGCGCCGTCATTGCACTGCGGGACAAGAGCCGCAAGAACGACCAGGTCAAGATCTGCCTCGATACCGCCAAGGGACGCGGAGTACCCGCGTGGCTGGAGCTGGACGCAGACCAGTTCCAGGGAACCGTCAAGCAGCTTCCGGAACGGGATGACATCACCATGCCGATCCAGGAGCAGCTCATCGTCGAGTTGTACTCGAAGTAACGTAGCGAGACTGAAACGGGGGATACCCCCCGTAGGAGATGCGTATGCTCTGGAAGGGATTCCAACGACCGAAGCGACTCGACGTCGAGTCCGAGTCCTTGACCGCAACATTTGGACGATTCCACGCACAACCCTTCGAACGGGGGTTTGGTGTCACGATCGGCAACGCGCTGCGACGCATCCTGATGTCGTCCATCGAGGGTGCTGCGATCACGGCCGTGAAGATCGAGGGCGTTCTTCATGAGTTCTCGTCGATTCCCGGAATCGTCGAGGACACCACGGACATCATCCTGAATCTCAAGCGGGTTCCGTTCCGGATCCACAGCGATCAGCCGGAAACGCTGATGCTGACCGCCGAGGGGTCGGGCACGATCACCGCCGGAGACATCCAGACCAGCGGTAACGTCGAGATCCTGGACCCGTCGGTCGAGATCGCCACGCTATCCGAAGAGGGTCGCATTCAGATGGAGATGCGTCTCCGTCGCGGCCGTGGCTACATCACGGCGGATCGCAACTTCGATGACGATCTGGCGATCGGTTACATTCCGCTGGATTCGGTCCACACACCCGTCAAGAAGGTCAACTTCAGTGTCGAGGACGCTCGTCTGGGGCAGACGACGGATTATGACAAGTTGATGCTCGAGGTCTGGACCAACGGCGCAGTCCCGCCGCAGGACGCCATCGCGCTTGCCGGCAAGCTACTCAAAGACCACATGGCGATCTTCATCAACTTTGAAGAGTCCCCTGAGGAAGAGCTGGACTACCCGACAACCGAGGACGAGCGTCTTCTGGATCAGCTGGGTCGCTCGGTCGATGAACTGGAACTCTCCGTTCGGTCCTACAACTGTCTCAAGAATGCCGACATCAAGACGATCGGCGATCTTGTGATCAAGACCGAGAACGAGATGCTGAAGACCAAGAACTTCGGCCGCAAATCGCTTAACGAGATCAAGGATATCCTGAACGAGATGGGTCTGTCCCTCGGCATGGATGTCGACAGCCGCCGGAACAAGATCCTTGTCTGACCGGGCAACTGAAGATTGAGGCAACGATGAGACACAGAAAGAGCGGAAGAAAACTGGGTAGGACGTCTGAGCATCGCATGGCGATGCTGCGAAACATGTCCAGTTCACTCTTCACCAACGAACGGATCAAGACGACGCTGGCGAAGGCCAAGGCCCTACGCCCGTATGCCGAGCGTCTCGTGACGCTGTCCAAGCGAGAGACGCTGCACGCTCGGCGACAGGTCTTGCGTTCGATTCCGGATCGCAAGGTCGTTGCCAAGCTCTTCGACAGCCTCGCCGCGCGTTACGCGCAACGTCCCGGCGGCTACACGCGGATTATCAAGCTCGGCCCCCGTCGTGGCGACAACGCCGAGATGGCGATCATCGAATTGGTCGACTCGAGTACAGACGAGGGCGCAGGCGACAACTCGTAGTTCTGAAAGCGAGGACAGGATCGTGACGGTGGCGGACAGCCAACACAACTGAAGACGATAAGAGGGAGCCTGGCTCCCTCTTTTTCTATTGACAGACTCCGAAGAGGGAGCGGGCCGTGCCCAGGCGAACAGACATCAAGAAGATCCTCATTATCGGATCGGGGCCGATCGTCATCGGCCAGGCGTGCGAATTCGACTACTCGGGGACCCAGGCTTGCAAGGCTCTTCGCGAGGAAGGCTTCGAAGTCGTTCTCGTCAATTCCAATCCCGCCACGATCATGACCGACCCGATGACCGCCGACAGGACGTATGTCGAGCCGCTGACGGTGGAGGTTGTCGAGAAGATCATCGAGAAGGAGAAGCCGGACGCTCTTCTGCCGACCGTCGGTGGCCAGACGGCGCTGAACGTCACGGTCGAGCTCAACGATCGAGGCGTGCTAGAGCGTCATGGCGTGAAACTGATCGGGGCCAACATCGAGGCCATCAACAAGGCCGAGGATCGTCAGGCGTTCAAGGACGTCATGGTTGAGATCGGCCTGGAGACGCCTATCAGCGGGACGGCCAACACGCTGGACGAGGCACGGGAGATCGTGGAGCGGACGGGGTATCCGGTGATCATTCGCCCGTCGTTCACGCTTGGCGGTCATGGTGGAGGCGCGGCCTACAACGTCGAGGAGTTCGAGCAGATCGTGCAGGAGGGACTGGAAGCCAGCCCCGCGACGCAGGTGCTCGTCGAGCAATCCGTGCTCGGCTGGAAAGAGTTTGAGTTGGAGTTGATGCGGGATCTCAACGACAACGTCGTCGTAATCTGCTCCATCGAGAACTTCGACGCCATGGGTGTTCACACCGGGGACTCGATCACCGTCGCGCCTGCCCAGACGCTTACCGACAAGGAATACCACCAGATGCGAGACGCGGCGATACGCGTCATTCGAGCCATCGGTGTGGAGACCGGCGGGTCCAACATCCAATTCGCCGTCGAACCCAATAGCGGTCGGATGGTCGTCATCGAGATGAACCCCCGCGTCTCTCGTTCGTCGGCCCTTGCCTCGAAAGCGACGGGCTTCCCCATCGCGAAGATCGCTGCGAAGCTCGCCGTCGGCTACACCCTGGACGAGATCCCCAACGACATCACCAAGTCGACACCCTCATCGTTCGAGCCGACACTGGATTACGTCGTTGTGAAGATTCCACGATGGACCTTCGAGAAGTTCCCATCGACCAGCAATGCGCTCGGAACCGCCATGCGATCGGTCGGAGAGGCGATGGCGATGGGGAGGACGTTCAAGGAGGCTCTCCAGAAGGCCGTTCGTTCCCTGGAGATCGGCCGCTTTGGGCTGACGACGCAGACTCACGAACCCCACGAAGCCGAGCATCTACGAGAGCGCTTGATCACTCCGAACGCCGATCGATTGTTTTCCATCGTGCATGCCTTGCAGTGCGGGATGACCGTGGAATCCGTCGCCGAGCTGACCCACGTCGATCCGTGGTTCCTCACGCAGATCGAGCAGATCATCCAACTGGAAGGACGTCTTCGCTCGTTTCAGTTGGCATCGCTACCGGACGATCTGTTGCTCGGCGCCAAGCGACAGGGGTTCTCCGACGTTCACCTGGCCGGTCTGATGGGCACGGAAGAGGACAAGATCCGGAGCCATCGTCTCTCTCGCGGTATCGAGGCGGTCTTCAAGAGGGTCGACACCTGCGCCGCAGAGTTCGCCGCGGAGACACCCTACTTCTACTCGACGTACGAGTCCGAGTGTGAGGCCGAGCCGACGGACCGCCGGAAGGTGATGATCCTCGGCGGTGGCCCCAATCGGATCGGTCAGGGGATTGAGTTCGACTATTGCTGTTGTCATGCTTCGTTCGCCCTCGCGGAGGAGGGCATCGAAAGCATCATGGTGAATTGCAATCCTGAGACGGTCTCGACGGACTACGACACCTCGGATCGACTCTACTTCGAGCCCTTGACCCTCGAGGACGTGCTTCGAATCGCAGAACTCGAGAAGCCGGAAGGCGTGATCGTTCAGTTTGGCGGGCAGACGCCGCTGGGGTTGGCGCTGGCGTTGCAGAAGGAAGGCGTGCCGATCATCGGGACCTCACCGGATTCCATCGACCTGGCTGAGGATCGACGACGCTTCGGTGCCCTACTCGATGAACAGGGAATCCCGGCTCCCATGTGGGGAACGGCTCGTACCTTCGAAGAGGCCAGGGAGGTCGCCGCAAGGATCGGCTACCCGGTCCTGGTTCGACCCTCGTACGTCCTGGGTGGTCGCGCGATGTTCATCACGCATGACGAGGAGATTCTCAAGGACACGATGCGGAAGGCGATCGACGCAAGTCCCGGCCACCCGGTCCTGCTGGATCGATTCCTCGAGGACGCATTCGAGGTCGATGTCGACGCCATCTCCGACGGCGAGGACGTCGTGATCGCAGGAATCCTCCAGCACATCGAAGAGGCCGGGGTTCATTCGGGAGACTCCGCCTGCGTCATTCCGCCGGTTCACCCGGTGGTGATCGAAAAGCTGGATCAGATTCGAGACTACACACGCCGGCTTGCGAGGGCACTGAACGTCCGTGGCCTGATGAATGTCCAGTACGCGATCCATCAGGGGACGCTCTACGTCCTCGAGGTCAATCCGAGGGCCAGTCGGACCGTGCCGTTCGTGGCCAAGGCGACCGGAATTCCGCTTGCGTCGATCGCTGCGCGGCTCATGGTCGGCCGTACGTTGAAAGACTTAGGTCTGCTGGAAGAGCCTCCGGTGAAAGGTTTCTACGTCAAGGAGGCGGTCTTTCCGTTCACCCGATTCCCCGGTGAGGACCCGGTCCTGGGTCCGGAGATGCGAAGCACAGGCGAGGTCATGGGTGTGGCGGCCGACTTCCCGATGGCCTTCGCCAAGGCCCAACTGGGTGCTGGAACGGTCCTGCCGACCGCGGGGCTGGCCTTCCTGTCCGTGAACGACAACGACAAGCCCGCGGCCATCGAGATCGCTCGCGCCCTGACCGAGCAGGGCTTTGGCCTGATCGCGACCAAGGGGACGCGGGCGGCACTCCTCGCGGAAGGATTCGATTGCGAGGAGGTCTACAAGGTGCTCGAAGGTCGTCCAAACATCGTCGATCGGATGAAGAACGGGGACGTGGCAGTGATCGTCAATACGCCCCTGGGGCGAGACTCCTATCACGACGAAACCGCGATGAGGATCGTGGCGACCCAGCGGGGGATACCGCTGATCACGACGCTTTCCGGGGCCCATGCCATGGTGCAGGCCGTCGCTGCCCTGAGGAGGGGTGAGATGCCGGTGGAGAGCCTCCAGTCGATCTACGAGGGGCTGGCCCAGACCCGCTGAACCTCCGGGTCTCATCGCCGTAAGAAACCTCTACTATCGGGCCTGTCCCGCCCGTAGAATCGCGGGACCTATCACGGGATTGACCGGAAACTGACGGAGGTGCTCCATGTCTGTTCGCGCTCTCTTTGCGCGCCTCGCTCTCCTGGCGCTCTTGGCCTACCTGCCGGTCGGGCTGCACGCCGCCACCGGCGTCACGCTGACGGACGACGGGAGCTCCCCGAGTTTCCAGGATCCCGATAAGCCCAAAGAAGAACCCAAGAAAGAACCCAAGGAGGATCCCAAGGAGGATCCCAAGGAAGACCCAAAGAAGGACCCCGAGGGCGACAAGAAAGACAAGAAGGACTCGAAGTCCAAGATCAAGCCCTACGATGAGGTCATCACCGAAGAGGCCAAGTCCGAAGTCGGCCTGTTTCGCGTTCATCTCGTTGACGACAAGCTCTACTTCGAGTTTCCACCGAGTGCACTCGATACGGAGATGCTCTGGGTGACACAGGTTTCCGAGACGACCGCCGGAAATTCGTATGCAGGCATGCCGGTCCAGGACCGGGTCGTTCGCTGGGAGCAGCGCGGCGATCGCGTGTTGCTACGGGATGTCCGCTACACGATTCGCGCCGACCCGGATGGCTCGATTCGGGACGTGGTCGACAAGACCAACCTCGCTCCCATCATCATGGCGTTCGATGTCGCGGCGTATGGTGTCGACAAGGCGCCGGTCATCGATGTGACCCAAGTGTTCGTCAAGGACGTGCCGGAGTTTACGGCGCGAAACACGCTTGGTGGCGTGAGCGCCATGGATTCCAAGCGCTCGTTCATCGAGAGTGTACGAGCCTTTCCCACCAACGTGGAGACCAGCGTTCTTGCCAGCTACGGGCCGGCCAAACCGTTGCCCAGGCCAAATCCCGGTGGCATACCCCGCCGCACGCCTGTCCCGACCAGCAGCGGTCTGACGGCGGTGCTGCATCACAGCATGGTGTTGTTGCCCGAAAATCCGATGAAACCGCGTCGCTTCGATGAGCGAGTCGGTTTCTTCAGCATCGGCTTCATCGATTTTTCCGATGACTCCAATCATGAGGCCGAGCGGGTTCGCTATATCACCCGCTGGCGTCTCGAGAAGAAGAAGCCCAAGGCCAAGATGTCGGAGCCGGTCAAGCCCATCGTGTTCTACGTCGGGCGCGGGGTGCCCGACGATCTGAAGCCCTACGTCAAGCAGGGTATCGACGACTGGATCCCGGCCTTTGAGGCCGCGGGGTTCAAGAACGCGATCCGTGGGGAGTATCCTCCGGACCCGTCCGTGGATCCCGATTGGGATCCCGAGGATGCCCGGGTATCCAGCATTCGCTGGCTGCCGGCGGCGATCAAGAACGCGTTCGGTCCTCACGTATCAGATCCACGGACCGGCGAGATCCTCGAGGCCGACGTGCGGATGTTCCACAACGTCATGACGTTGACCCGTGATTGGTATTTCGTCCAGGCCGCCGCATCCGACGAGCGGGCACGTAAGTTCCCGCTACCGGATGACCTGATCGGTGAGCTTGTTCGGTTCGTCGTTGCTCACGAAGTGGGTCATTCGCTTGGCTTCCCGCACAACATGAAGGCGTCGTCGAGTTACACCGTCGCTCAGTTGCGCGATCCGGAATGGACACGAGAGAATGGCACGGCCCCTTCGATCATGGACTACGCACGGTTCAACTATGTCGCACAGCCGGGCGATGGTGCCGCGTTGGTGCCCGGTGTCGGACCCTACGACCTGTTCGCAGCCAACTGGGGTTATCGCGAGTTTGCCGCCGATGCCGACGAGAAGGCCGAACTCGAAGCCATCGTCGCCCAGCAGATCGATAACCCGATGCTTCGCTTCGGTGGTCCCAACGCGTTCGAGGATTCCACGCAGCAGACGGAGGACCTCGGCGACGATGCCGTGGAGGCCACTCGACTGGGGCTCCTGAACCTCGAGCGAATTGCAGATTTCCTGGTCAACGCAACGTGTAGTCAAGGAGAGAACTACGACCTCCTGGGCGATGTCTATCGTGAGTTGACTTCCCAGTGGTCAAGAGAGATGGGCCATGTCGTCAGCGTGGTCGGTGGCGTGCGTAAGGACAACCTGTTCTACGGCGACGCCGATCGTCGTTTTGCCGCGAACGATCCCGACTACCAGCGTGAGGCTGTACGCTTCCTGGTGTCGAACGCGTTCAACGTGCCGGACTCATTCGTCGAGGACGACATCGTTCTCCGTCTGACGGGTTCGGGTGTCGCGCAGCAGATCCTCAGCGGACAGAAGCGTGTCCTCCGTGCGCTCGTGACTGCGTCCCGCATCAATCGCATGAGCGAGCATCACGGGCGTCAGGAGTCGGGTTACGCACCGACGGAGATGATGGTCGACTTACGGAAGGGACTGTTCGCGGAAGTAAGTGCAGGGGAGCCGGCGACGATCTACCGCCGCAATCTCCAACGGGCGTACGTCGAGCATCTCGGCGCCACGCTCACTAAACCGGCCGAGAGTTCCGACCTGCCTGCTCTGGCTCGATTCGAGTTGACCACGCTGGCAACGATGCTGGAAGAGAACGCGCCGAATGACGCCACCGATCGCGCCCATCGTCTGGACCTGGCGGCCCGGATCGAGGCGGCGCTTGACGACGACGACTAGGGAGCTACCGCGGTTCGACGCTAGGAATCATCGGGTGTCGAGAGACGCTCGATGATCTCTCGCGTCGCGTGATCCTTGGGGTCGCCGACGATGGCGACCTCGATGCCCAGTTCTTTGGCGATGGCGGCCTCCGGGACATTCTCGGCGGTGTAGTCCGTCCCCTTGCAGTGGAAGTCCGGTCGTAGCGCTCGAAGCAGCGGTTCGACGGTGAGCTCGTCGAAGATCGTCACGAAGTCGGTGCAGTCGAATCCCGCGATCAGCTCCGCGCGTTCGTGCTGCGGCGTGACGGGGCGTCCCGGCCCCTTCAGCTCCCGTGCGGATCGGTCGGCATTGACAGCCACGACCAGGATGTCCGCTACCTCCGCCGCGCCGCGTAGGTATCGAAGATGTCCCACGTGCAGGATGTCGAACAGTCCGTTGGCAAACGCGATCGTCTTGCCGCTCTCGCGTAATGACGTCAGGCGCCGCTGAAGGGTCGCACGATCCAGGACCTTCTCGCTGGTCGATCGTTTCATTGGGCGTGGTCCTCTCGGATCGCCGCGATCAATTGATCCGGCGTGGCGGTGGCGGTTCCGACCCGTGTGACCACGATGCCTGCCGCGTAGTTTGCCAGCCGGGCGGCATCCTCGAATTCGGCGCCGACCGAGGTGGCCAGCGTGAACGCCGCGATGACCGTGTCGCCGGCACCCGTGACGTCTGCGACCTCGTCAGTTCCGTATGCCGGAATCTCGCAGGTCTTGCGTGACGTAAGGAGTGTCATCCCGCGCGCGCCCCGGGTGACGAGCAACGCGCGACCGGATGTTTTGCGACGGAGCCGACGGGCCGCGGCCAGTAGGGTCTCGTCGTCCGTATTGTGGATGCCGCACGCCACCTCGAGTTCTTCCTGATTGGGGGTGCAGGCGGTGATGCCGTGAAACGCGCCGATACGAGTTCGGGAGTCGACCGTGACGACCGTCCCCGCCGCAGACCAACGCTTCAGATGGGGGCCCAGGACGTCGGGCGATGCAGCGCCATACCCATAGTCTGCGACCAGCACACCTCGTGTCGTCTTGATGACGTCACGCAGAGCGGAACGCACTGAGATTCGCGTGCGCGGCGAGAGTGCGTCGCGCGAGGAGCCACGATCCAGTCGAACGATCTGTTGTCGTCGGGTATGGATCCCACCGGCCAGGATCCGAGCCTTTGTCGGCGTCGCGTAATCGGTGAGACGCCGGACACCCTTGCGATTGACACGCATCTTGTCGAAGGCCTTGAGCAGGCTCCGTCCGGATGCATCGTTCCCGACAACGCCGATCGCATGAACGTGGGCGCCCAGCGCGCTGAGATTGGCGACGCTGTTGGCGCCACCGCCTGGGATGACCTCTGTTCGAATCTGGTTGAGGACGAGAACCGGTGCCTCCCGTGAGACGCGTGCGATGTCGCCATAAATGAACTCGTCCGCCACGAAGTCGCCTACGACCGCGACGGGGGTGCCGGCGAACTCACGGACGATTGACACCAGGCGATCAACACTCATCGGAGGATGCCTCCTTCTTCAGAATCCAGTCGATGGCTGCCGAGATATTGTCGGCGATGGTCGCGGGGGCGGATCCGTTCTCCGCCGCCTTCGCATCCGCCTCTTCATCCTTACCGAATCCGGTGCGAACGAGAACTGCAGTGGCCCCGGCCGCGTGGCCGGCACGGACGTCGCGGATTCGATCGCCGATCATGTAGGAGTCCTTGAGCGCAATACCCATCTCACGACCGGCACGCTGCAGGAGACCGTCGGCCGGTTTACGACAATCGCAGGCCCGCGTCCAACGTCCTTCTCCGATGGTGGGGTGGTGGGGGCAATAGTAGATCGCGTCGAGTCGAACACCCCCCTCGTAGAGAAGGTCGCGGAGCCGATCGTGGATGTCCGCGAGCGTCGCCTCGTCCAGTTTTCCGAGGGCGATGGCCGATTGGTTGGTGATGACGATCGTCTGAAAGCCGGCCGCAGCCGCACGCCCCAGCGCGTCGGCGGCTCCGTCGATGAGGGTCAGGGCCTGGGGGTCGTTGATGATCCCGACCTCGTGATTGATCGTGCCGTCACGGTCGATGAAGATGGCGCGTCTAGGCATGGCTATTCGATTCCTCGGGAGCGCCCCAGTTTATATCAGTTGGCGTGGGTTTTCGTCGCCTGGAGCACGCGCTCGAGTAGCTGCTCCGGAGCGTCGAGTGTTACGTCGATTCGTAGGATTCGCAATGCGGTGAGAAGCTCCGGCGGAGCCGAGGCCATCCGCATCAGGTCCTTCTCCGTCGTGACCGGCGTCGCGTCGTTGGCGACGGCGGCCTGGAGGATCTGTTTGAACTCGTCGTTCATGTAACGATGATGATCTCGGAACACCCGGAAGCCGGTCAGCTCGGCGTCGTCTGTGAGGAGATCCTCACGGAACGGCTGTGGATTGCCAAGGCCGCAGAATCCAAAACGACGTGGAGGGGACGCCTGCTGAACACCATCGACGTCGAACCAGCCGACGCGACGGTTGCTCATCGTGAAGTGGGCGGCGTTCGGCGATAGAGCTCGGGCGCGCTCGCGGGCAGGTGTGGGCTCCCGGGAAGCGACATGGCGGCTGAAGATCACCACACCGGCCCGTGCCAGGCTCTCGGGAGGTTCTCTCAAGAGTCCGGCAGGGAGCAGATGACCGTTGTCGAAGGGCGACGCCGAATCCAGAAGCACGATGTCGAGATCCCGATCGAGGCGTCGATGTTGGAAGCCATCATCCAGGAGCAGCAGGTTGGCCCCTTGCGAATGGGCGATCTTCGCTGCGGCGACCCGGTCACTACCGACGACGATGTCGATCTCATGGAGTCGGCGGGCCATCAGCCACGGTTCGTCTCCGTAGCGACTGGCCCCGCCGGGGTCTTGCCGATCCAGAAGGCGTGGGCCGGCGCCGACCCGTCCGCCATAACCGCGACTGAGAATCGCCGGCCGAGCCCCGCTGGACTGAAGTTCGTTGGCGAGCCATAGCACGAGGGGAGTCTTGCCCGTCCCACCCGCCGTCAGATTGCCGACGCTGATGGTGGGAAGAGGCGAACGGTGGATCCCACGGCCACCGTCAAAGCGACGGTTTCGCAGGGCGACGGCCCCCCGATAGAGCGGCTCGGTCACCCGCAGGGCCATGGCCAGCAAACCTCTCTCCGGCGGACGCATCACGCCCTCCCGTCGAGAAGCTCTAGAAGCAGATCGGTGGTGACTCGCAACGCACCGCGATTGCCCTCGACGACTCCCTGACCGCGACGCGCGATGGCCATACGCTCCTCCGGATGCCGAAGCCATCCACCGAGGACACGAGTCAGACCCTGCGCGTCCGTCACCTGATGACCGCCCGAGGCTCGCAAGAGTGCCTGGGCCATCTCCTCCACGTGGCCGACATGAGGACCGAACGCGACCGGGACCCCCACCGTCGCCGGCTCCAGGAGGTTGTGACCGCCGATGGGAGCCAGGCTGCCACCGACGAATGCGACGTCGGCCAGTCGATAGAGCTCGGCCAGCTTCCCTACTTGATCGACGACGAGAACGTCGAATTCCGGGGGAACGACATCCGAGGTCAGAGCAGACAGTTCGAACGCGGTCCAGCCGGCACGACGGATGGCACGGGTTACGCTTCCGGCTCGCTCGGGGTGGCGCGGTGCGACGATCCAGCGCAGATCGCGATGTTCACCGCGTAGGGCGGCGTAGACCGGGAGAAGGAGCTCTTCTTCGCCCTCCGCTGTCGACCCCGCGACCCAGACGAGATCGGTATCGGCGATACTCAGACGCTCTTGCCACGCCGCCCGCGTGTCGGCCGGAGCTGCGAGGTCGTACTTCACGTTTCCGGTGACGCGGACACGATCCGGCCTTGCGCCAAGTTCGCAGAATCGCTCGGCGTCGCGGTCGGACTGTGCGCCGATGGCATGCATGCGACTCAGGCAGGGTGCGTAGAGCCGCCGAAACCTCTCGTACCGACGCATGCGTTCTTCGGACAGACGCGCGTTGACCATCGAGAGGCGACATCCTCGGCCGTGGGACTCGTGGATCAGGTTGGGCCAGAGCTCTGTTTCGACCAGCGTCAACAATTTCGGATCGACGGCGTCAAGCGTCCGGCGGACGTAGGGTGTGAAGTCGAGTGGCGCGAAGAACGTGCGATCGAGTTCCACCGCAGAGGGCAGTTGGGAGCGCCCGGCGAGCGTCATGGCCGATCCCGAAAGCGGTAGATCTGCCCGTCGCTCTCTCAGCTGCTCGGCCAGCGCTTGTACGAGCCGCGCTTCGCCTACCGAGGCCCCATGGAGCCAGACGCCGTCCGCCGTACCCCGAGGCAGGTCCCGTCCTTGCCGTTGCCGCCACTCGAGTTGCCCGTGGACATCCCTGGACCGCCACGCTGCAAGCAGGGCGACCGGCAACCTTAGGGGTGTCAGGAGACTGTTGTAGAGCGTACGCATCGATGGGTGGGCGCCACGGCCACACCGCAGTCTAGTCCAACCGAGAAACGGGCGTCAACGAAGCTAACTGTCTGGAAACGGTGAGTTTGGCCTCCCTTTGCCCGGCGGCGAAGCGGGACCCTATATTCCCCAGACAGTGAATGGGGCAGCGGTACGTCCGCTGAAACTGGGGTGGTATGAGCGGCTCGGCCAAAACGGATGACTCGAAACCGGCGTTCCGGCGTCGCGGTCGTATCGTTTATACGCTGGCCGCGGTCCTGGTCCTCGTGGGCCTGGCACCGTTGACGGCTGTGGCCTGGAAGTTGATCGACGAGAATCGCTACGCGTTGACCACCGCGCAGCAGGAGTTTCAGCTACTCCTCGCTCGTTCGATCGCCCGGGAAATCGATATCCATGTCGATGGAGCCGCGGCGGAGGTGATTCGAGTCGCCCAGGGGCTCGGCGGGACGACCGGGCGAGGCGGCCTTCAGTCGCGGGCCATCCGCAATACGCTCAATGACGTCGTCGACGAACGGCTGATCTTCCTGCGGTTCGCGTACTTCGATAGTGCCTCGGTTCGCGCGATCGATGCCGGGATCCTGGACGAGAAACTCGAGCCTTCGTTTGAATCCGGCTTGCGGGACGCGGTCGAGGACCTCGGTGCTCGCGGATCGGTACCGACGATGCAGGCGACGATCTCCGATCCCATCCGACTTGGACCCCACGACGGGTCCGCGGTCATCGTCGTCTCGGCTCCGGTGGTCACGCGAGGAAAGTTCCGCGGGGTCATCTCGGGCGTGGTGGATCTCCAGGGTATCTGGGACTCGGTGGTCTCGACGACCGACACCGGCCATCTCACCTATGCCATCGATGATTCCGGCGAGGTGTTTGCCAGCACCGACACCGTCGCCGTTCGTCCCGGACGTGCTGCGGAAGACTCTCCCCTGGTGCAACGTTTCCTCGCCAGCAAGGGGCGTGGCAGCGTGACGATGGAGTTCTCCGCGAAAGGCATGAGTGACGGCGCCATGCAGCTGGGTTCCTACGAGGTTACACGCGACGGCTGGGGCGTGTTCGTTCAGGCGCGCCTTGACGATGTCTATCACCCAGTGCAGAGCATGATCGACAACACGATGCGTTGGGCGCTGGTCGTCCTGGCGCTCTCCATCATTGCGGCGATGGCGTTCGCCGGTACGTTGTCGACGCCGATCAATCGCCTGGCCAACGCGTCACGGAAGTTTGCCGAAGGCGACTTCTCCAGCAGGGTCCAGGTCCGAAGTGGCAACGAGATCGGCGAGTTGGCGTTCACGTTCAATCGCATGGCGGGAGAGATCGAGGATCAGATCCGTCGATTGAAACAGGCGGCGGATGAGAACGCCGAGCTGTTCCTGGGGACGATCCGTGCGCTGGCTCAGGCCATCGATGCCAAGGACCCCTACACCCGCGGTCACTCCGGAAGAGTCAACCGCTACTCGGTGTTGATTGCCAAGGAGGTCGGGCTCTCCGAAGAAGATGTCCGCGATATTCACGTCGCCTCGCTGATGCATGACGTCGGCAAGATCGGCGTCAACGATAAGATTCTGCAGAAGCCGGGCAAGCTCACGCCGGAAGAGTTCGAGGTGATGAAAACCCACACGACACTGGGGGCCAGCATCATGGCGCCGATCCGGCAGATGAAACGAGTCTTGCCGGGTCTACGTTCGCACCACGAACGGTGGCAGGGTGGGGGGTACCCCGACGGGCAGGTCGGTGAGGACATTCCGTTGATGGCGAGGATCATCGCGGTGGCCGATACGTTCGATGCGATGACGACCCATCGCCCCTACCAGCGGGCGATGACGTTCGAAGAGGCCCATGATCGGATCAACAAGCTCCGTGGAGTCGCGTTCGAGGCGCGTATCGTCGAGGCCTTCAATCGAGTCTACGCTCGTGGCGTGATCCGATCCGAGGATCTTCTGGCTGACGAGGGCGCCGCGGCCATCGACGCCGACGACCACGCCACGGAACGGGATTCACCCGCTACAGTCTGAGCTCATCCGGCGGAAGATCGTACTCGCCAAGCGGGCGACCGGCTCGAATGAGGCGTGCCAGACGATCGAGCTTGATCTGTTCGAACCCTCGGCGTCCGGTGCTGTATCGCACGCGATCCGTGCGGTAACGCTGAAGTGTCGGAATTGCGGCGTCGCCCGCGAGAATCGACCAGTAGACGAGAGTCCGTGTGTCCCTCCCCCGTGTCCGATCGACGGCGATACCGAGGAGGTCGCGCATCGCCGAACCTCCGAGCGTGCGAGCGGCGTACGCCGCGATATCCCGCAGCGGTTCGTTCTTGTAACCGGCGAACTCATCCGTCGTGAGAACTCTCGTGAGGAGTTGGGTCGTCTCTTCGCCGGGGTACGCGGACAGTGCCTCGACGATCAGGCGCTGGGTCGGGCGATTGACACCATCGAATCGGGCCACAAGAACGCGAGCGCTCTTTGGTTTGCCGCCCAGTTGGGACAGTCTCCGATAGGCGAGATCCCGCAGCCGGCCCTCGGGGGCAGTCTCCGAGAACTTCAGCCACTTCTTGACGTCATCACCGTTGTCGGCCAGTGCGCGCATCTCCACGAGGCGTTGCTCGATGAACGCCTTTAGTTGGGAGTCCGGTTGCGCCTGCATCGCCGCACGGAACTCATCGATCCGTCCGCCGTAGTTCAGTTTGATGAGCTGGTTCATCATCACGTAGATTCGGTCTCGGCGGGTGGGATCCCGAATCGGTTCGGACAACTCCTTATCGAGGACCCGTTCGGCGACTGCCGGGGCCCCGGAATCGAATCCTCGGTACGCCATCTCGATGGCGGACTTCTGCGCGACGGTCCAGACCGGCGAACGCACGGCACTCTCGAGGACGAGTTGCGCTTGCGGGGTTCCGATCTCTCCCAGTGCCTGAATGGCCGCCGTCTGAACTCTGCCCTCCCGGGACTGAAGGCCGCGTCCGACGATGGGTAACGCGTTGTCACCCAGGATCGTAAGCGAGGTGACGGCCTCGGCTCGGTCGACCGGACGCATGCGGTACCAGTGCTTTCGAAGGAAGGGGATCGACTCCTCTCCCAGCATCGGCACGATCATTCGCAGCAAGGCCATTCGAACTCCCGGAGAGCCTTCTTTGTCGAACTTATCGATCAACGCATCGCGCTGGTCCGTCGGGTAGATTTCCACCAGTGCCTCGGCCGCGGCACGCCGGATGTACTCGTTGGGTTCGTTGTCCAGAACGGCCAGCAGGGTCGGGGTTGAGGCCGGCCTGGCGAGATTGGCGAGCGCGCGCCCGGCCTCCTGCCGGCCCTTGAGCGTTTCGTCTTCTTGCAAGATCTTGTGAAGAAGGGGGAGCGCGCGTTCATCGTTGGTCCGCCCGAGGGACGCAATCAGGAATTGCCATTCGAGCCGGTACTCGGGGTCCGGTCGAAGCGCTTCATGCTGCTTGATGAGGATCGGCGTGGCGCGATTCTCGAGGATGATCGCCATCCCTTCCAGCGTCGAGGTCAACTCGAAGAGCGGGATGTGGCCGGCCGCCTTGGGTCGGGCGTTCACCCACTCCAACGAGTCGGTCTCACCGAGCAGCGCCAGGTTGTAGGAGGTCCAGGCCTTGCGTGCGATCCCGTAGTCGCCCAGATCGCCGGAGGCCCGTTCGAGGGCCTGCAACAAAATCTGCTTCGCTTCCTCGCCACCCATCAGCCCGAGGGCATACGTGCAGACGAAGAAGGTCTGCTGATCGGTGCGGTCCACCTCGTCGAACAGAAACGGCAGCATGCCGTCGCCACCGGCGGCGAGTCCGTGGGCGGCATCGGCGAACTCCCGCAAGACGGCCTGAGGATCTTCGAGGTGTTGGGTTCCCTGCTCGAGAAGCTCAGCAAACCGCACGCGGTTCTGCTCCTCGCGGATGAGCGTCTGGGCCGGGTCGTCGACCTGGGCCGCCAGCAGCCCCGGAATCAGTAGAAAGCCCGCAACAAGCAGGGGTAGGCCCCGTCGTCTCCCCATGGTCACGTCTCTCCTTGGTTTCGCCGGTGACGAGCAATATACCCACGTTACTCCGGCCCGGCAAAGCTCGCCCGGCGATTGACTTTCGCAAGGTATTCGCCTAGGGTGGCGCGGAAGGAGACCGCCATGGCGCTGACTCGACGGCAACGTGAAGTCCTCGACGTGATTCACCAGTTCATCTCGGAACAGGGCTATTCCCCCTCGCTCCAGGAGATCGGTGAGCAGCTTGGCCTGTCGTCCGTGGCGACCGTCCACAAGCATGTCTCGCATCTCGTCCAGAAGGGGCTGGTCCGACGTGGTTGGAACCAGAACCGTTCGATCGAACTGGTCGACGGCGTTGACGACAGTGGTGTGCGGCAGCTCCCGTTGCTGGGTTCGATCGCGGCAGGCCTACCGCTCGAGGCGGTGCAGACCGCAGAGACGATCTCCGTGCCGACGGAGATGGTTCGAGACCCACAGCACAGCTATGTCCTCCGCGTGCAGGGCGATTCCATGATCGACGAACAGATCCGCGATGGGGATTTCGTCGTCATCGAACAGCGTCAAACCGCCCGCAGGGGAGACACCGTCGTCGCGTTGGTGGACGGACGGGACGCCACGCTGAAACAGTTCTACGACGAGGGTGAGACGATCCGACTCCAGCCGGCCCATCCGTCCATGGATCCGATCCGCGTTCCTGCCGATCGGGTGGCGATTCAGGGCGTGGTGATCGGGGTCCTGCGACACTATTGAACCGATTGACGGGAGTCTCGCCCCTCCGACTGGCCGCGGCCCTACGGAACCTCGATCCGACCTCCGGCGGAACGCTCTATCTCGGTCACGCCGACGACACCGCCGGCGAGGATCGTGGTTGGAGCTTCGGCCCCACCGTCGCCGTCGATCCTCGTTTCGTGGGATCCGGGTTTCGTGGAGAGACCCGGAAGATGTTGGAGGCCGTCGAGCGTCGTCGTGTGGCCCGTCGTCGTGTCGACGGATCGCGACAGACCGGCATCCTCCTCGGACTCGGGTACCACGCCCTCGATCCGGCGGCCGACCTCGATGACGGCGAAAACGGGAACGAGCCCCCCGACTGGTTCTGGGCCGAGGTCGATGGCTCGATCCACTGGGCCGATGGCGTTCCACGTGCGGCCGGTCTCGATGCCGATGGACGCGCACAGGTTGAGCAGGCGCTGGCGAGCGCCCCCGCGTCTCCAGAGCCTCCCGAGTCCACGACCGACGACGTGACCGTGCGCACCAGCCTCTCGCGCGATGCCTACCTGGAGGCGGTGCGGACGATCCAGCGTGCCATCGGCGAGGGGGAGATCTACCAGGCGAATCTCTGTCAGCGGTTCGAGTGTCGTGGCCGTCTCGATCTATGGGAGGCCTTCATCCGTCTTCCGGCTGCACCCCGTTCGGCGTTCGTCGACTGGGACGGTCTGACGGTGGCGTCGATGTCCCCGGAGACGTTCCTGGTGATCGATGGCAACGGATCGATCTCGACCTGGCCCATCAAGGGGACGCGGGTGCGCGATGCGGACCCGGCGGAAGACAGACGTCTTGCCGACGAACTCCTCCGGTCCGAGAAGGACCGGGCCGAACTCCTGATGATCGTCGATCTCGAGCGAAACGATCTCGGTCGGATCGCGCTTCCCGGAACGGTCCGGGTCGGTCCGTTTCCCGAGCTTCGTCGCTATACCAACGTTCAACATCTCGTGACGCGTGTGTCGGCGACGTTACGCCCCGAGTGCGGCCTGCCGGAGTGGATCGAGGCGACGTTTCCCGGTGGATCCATCACGGGCGCGCCGAAGATCCGAGCCCGACAACTGCTTGCCGAGATCGAACCGGTGCCACGGAACTTCTTTACGGGCTCCCTGGTCTGGCTGGGTGATGACGGACACGTCGAATCGAGTATCCTGATCCGGACCTATGTGGGCCACGGCGATCGAACCTGGATCGGTGCCGGCGGCGGCATCGTGACCGACTCCGATCCCGTCGCAGAGTGGCGAGAGTCCAACGACAAGGTGCGCCCCCTCTGTCGGGGGCTGGGATTCGAACCGGAGGATGCAGCGTGAGACTCCCTGATCGGGAGAGTCTGGGGTGGGTGGACGGTCAGCGACGACCGCTTAGGGAGATCTCCTTCGCCGTCGATGACCCTGCGGTTCACGTCGGCCTGGGCCTTTTTGAAACCGCGGCGATCCGCGACGGCCGCCTTCTTGATCTCGATGAACACCTCGAGCGACTGCGTGAGAGCGCGACCGCCCTTCAGATCAATCTGGATCACGGGTACGACCTTCGTGCGGTCCTGATCGAGGAGGCCCGGTTATCGGGCCATCGTTCCGGCTGGTTGAAACTGCTGGTGACCCGCGGAGGTCGCACCGTCGTCCTCAACGGTGCCATCGACGCCGACGAGGCCGGTCGGCCGGCGACTGCCGTCATCTTGCCGTGGCGCAAGAACCCCGATGACCCGTGTGCCAACCACAAGACCCTGAACTATGCAGGGAACGAGCTGGGTCTGGAGTGGGCGCGGGCGCATGGTGCCGACGAGGGGCTCTGGCTCAACACGCGGGGCCGATTGGCAGAGGGCTGCATGAGCAACCTGTTCCTGCTGCGAGGGGGCGCGATCTTCACGCCGGCCATCCGTGACGGGATCCTGCCCGGTGTCATCCGACGCATCGTCCTGGCCGCGGCAGGGGACGCCGGGTACACGATCCACGAGGGCAATATCCGTCTGCCACGTCTGCTGCGCTGCGAGGAGGCCTTCCTGTCATCGAGCGTCAAGGGCATCCGTTCCTTGCTGTCCGTCGACGGACGAAAGATCGGACGCGGAGAGCCGGGGCAACGAACGGCGGAACTGGCCGGGAGGGTTGCGAAATTGCGGAAAATCGCAGAGTAGGGTGGTACAGTCCCAGCGATCCACGACGGAGTGTTGCTCATGGAATCGTCTGCTTCTGCATCTGGCTGGTTGATCTCCGGTTTCTTCGCCGCGGTGGGACTCTGGGTCTGGGTCGGAGTGGTCGTGGCTCACGGGTTGTGGCGCTCGATCGCTCAGAGTGAACCCAACGCGATCCGTGGATCCGGTCCTATCGAGCCCGACGCCCCATGAACTCGACAGAATGGTGCCCGGTCTGTTGCACGCGCCACGAGGGGCGACGCGACTGTCCGGGTGCGTTGCTGGCCACCGGGCCCGAACGGCATGCCGGACGGGTCGCGGTTGAGGCGGGTGGGCGGACCGAAGTCTACGGCGTCCTGATCGCCGAATGCCGTGAACTCTGGCGGGCACGCGTGCTGACCTATCCCAACATGCTGTGGAGCGTTCCCGGTGGACGCGGTGCGCTGAAGTTTGTCGGCGACACGCCGCAGGATGTCGAGTTGCAGGGGATGGACTACATCCGCGACCACTGCGCTCGTCGGGAGATCAAGATCCTCGAAGAGGGCGTGTCCATCGACTCGGTTTCGACGATTCCGGGGGCACCGAATCCGGAAGACGATGCCGTGCAGGCGCCCATCGGGGGGAAAGATCCGCGTCTCCTCCTCAATCTGTCGGTGCGATTCGGGGAGGAGAAGGCGACGACCTCGGCGGTCACGTCGGACCTGTCCAAGAACGGCCTCTTCGTGGCCACAGACAAGCCCCTTCCCAAGGCGACAACCGTGAAGTTACTGGTCGAACTCTATGAGTTTACGATCCCGCTGGTGGGCAAGGTGGTCTGGTCGACTCCGCACAAGCGGGGGAGTAAACCGGCCGGCATGGGAGTTCAATTGATCAGCCCACCGACGATGTATCTACGTCACGTCCGACAGCTGTCGAAGGAGAGCGAAACGTCATGAGTGAAACGGCGATTCCGACCCGCCCGAGCTCGGGGATTTCCCGCTTCATCCACGATCTGCGATATCGCCGGGATCGACACCGTCAGTTCGTCGGCATCTCGTTTATCGCGTTGGTCACGTTCGTCGCACGCCCCCTCGAGAGTCTCTTTCTCCCGGGCGCTGTTGTGGTGGTCGTGGGCATGCTGATCCGCCTGTGGGCCTCGGGACACGTCAAGAAGGATAAGCAGCTTGCGACGACCGGGCCCTACGCCTTCGTCCGTCATCCGCTCTATGTCGGAAACCATCTGATCGCCGTCGGCTTCTGTCTCGCCTCATCGCTCTGGTGGAGCGTTCCGTTGTGGTTGTTGATCACGGCGCTCTACTATCCGCCGGCCATCCGAGGCGAGGATACCAAGCTGGAGCGTCTGTTCGGCGACGACTGGCGCGAGTGGCGGGCCAAGACCCACGCACAGCTACCGAGTCTGCGACCCTACGGCGGGTTCAAGCTGGGTAGTTGGTCGTTCCGTCAGAGTCTCGTCCAGAACGGCGAACCGATCTACATCGTCGTCTTCTGCCTGGCGCTGTACTACATCCACCGTCTCCTGGGGTAGGGTGTGATCCGCCATTGGGCCCGTTCGAGGTTTCGTGCGCTAGGCGCGGAGGAGATGCCCGATCGCGTCGAGGTTCAGGGCGCCCGCTTCTCCAGAGCATCGGTCCTCAAACACGACTTCCACGGTGCCACGGGCATCTACGTTCAAGGCGCGGACAAGGTCATCGTCAAGCTCGGGCGTCGGATCAGCTTCTTCGGCCTACCGATGGGCTGGCTGGGTCGATGGCTCATCGGAAGGGAGCAACGGATCTATCGGGTTCTCGGCGAGATGGACGGCGTGCCACGCTACCGAGGGGAGGTGGGTGCCGCGGGGCTAGCTCACGATTACATCGAGGGGCGCCCTCTTGTCCGAATCTCTCCCTCATTGGACCCGCAGTTCTTTTCCAGGCTGGACGAACTGCTCAAACGGATCCATCTGCATGACCTCGCCTATATCGATCTCTCCAAGCCGGAGAACGTGTTGGTGGGCGACGACCGCCGACCCTACCTGATCGACTTCGGTATCGCCTGGCATTGTCCGGAGGAGCGACGGCAGCGTCGCGGCGTCTGGCGTCTGCTGCCGACCCGGGCCGGTACGGCGTTGTTGAGAGAGTTCCAACGGGCCGATCGGTTCCACCTGTTGAAACATTGGCGGCGCAACGACCCCGAGAGCATGACGCCGGAGGATCATACCGAGTCGTGGGAGCGTCGCGGTTGGACCCGGGCCCATGGGTGGATTCGGGTGCCCTACCGAGCCCTGCGACGATGGCTGCGGGGCGGTGGTGCCTCGGGGCGGATTTGAACCACCGACGCAGGGATTTTCAATCCCTCGCTCTACCAACTGAGCTACCGAGGCAGACCCACGAAGCGTGGCATGGTGTCACAGGCCCCACAGACCGTCAAGCCGGTGGGGTGGCTCTCCGAGCGCCTTTACGTGGGCCGCTGGCGGCCTTCGTTGGGGTGCGGGTTCCGTTGGTCGGAGCGTCGTCGGCAGCGGCTTCGGCCGGGGTCTCGGCGGCGGCTTCGTCGTCGATCTCTTTCGGAGTCAGATCCAGTTCTTGACGGAGTTTTGCGTCGATCTCCATCGCCAGATCCGGGTTGTCTCGCAAGAAGAGCCGGGTGTTCTCGCGACCCTGGCCGAGGCGCAGGTCGCCGTAGGAGAACCACGATCCCGACTTGTCGATGATCTTGTGGGCGACGCCGAGTTCGATCAGGTCGCCTTCCTTTGAGATCCCCATGCCATAGAGGATGTCGAACTCTGCGATGCGGAACGGCGCGGCTACCTTGTTCTTCACCACACGGAGTTTCGTACGGTTGCCGATGGTCTCGTCGCCGACCTTGATAGCTCCGATCCTGCGGATATCGAGACGCATCGACGAATAGAACTTCAATGCCCGGCCGCCGCTTGTGGTCTCGGGGCTTCCGAACATGACGCCGATCTTTTCACGGATCTGGTTGATGAACAGGAGGTTGGTCTTGCTCTTGGAAACGATGCCCGTGAGCTTGCGCATCGCCTGAGACATGAGGCGGGCCTGAAGCCCCACATGGGAATCGCCCATCTCGCCATCCAGCTCGGCCTTGGGAACCAGGGCTGCCACCGAATCGACGACCACCACATCCATCGATCCCGAGCGGATCAGGATCTCCGTGATCTCCAACGCCTGCTCTCCGGAGTCGGGTTGGGAGACCATCAGATTGTCGACATCGACGCCGAGTTTTTTTGCGTACTCAGGATCCAGTGCATGCTCCGCATCGACGAACGCCGCCAACCCACCGGCCTTCTGCGCCTCGGCCACCACATGGAGGGCCAGGGTGGTCTTACCGGAGGACTCGGGGCCGAAGACTTCCACCACCCGGCCGCGAGGCACTCCGCCGACACCGACGGCATAGTCGATCGAGAGCGATGACGTCGAAATGACGGGGATCTTCACCCCGCCCCGGTCTCCCAGCTTCATGATCGATCCCTTACCGAACTGCCGTTCGATCTGAGAAACCGCCAGATCCAGCGCTTTATGCTTCTCTTGGGAGATTCCGTTTGCTTCGTCCTTGGACATCCATCACTCCTTGGGCCGGGTCGCAGGCACCACGGGACACGTATTCGGGAAGCGAAAGCCTAGGCGAAAGTGAGCGAAAAGTCAACGACCGATGGACCCCGGCAATCAGTTGACTTCCCGACGGCACCCCCCCTATATTTGGCTCCGTTTCACGGTGCCATTGCACCACAGAAAGGACCGCTCGTTGTCGCTTTCTTTCCCCCCGCAGGGTATTCGACTCGCAACGTCGATCACGGTGCCGACCCTCGTCTGCGCGCTGTGTTTTCTGTCAGGCTGCGGGCTCATGCAGAGCCAACGTCAGCCGCGGGTCTCGCCGCCGGCCTCCAAGGAGGCCCCACCGCCGGTGGAGCATGCCGTCGTTCCCGAGTCCCGGGGTTCGGATGAGGCACCGCCGGAGGTTCCGGACGAGCAGGTACCGCTGCTGCCGGCCCGCGAGATCTCACAACAGGATGGGGAGGCGACCCCCAGCGATCTGGCACCCGACGAGCAGGTCAGCGACGCAGCCCACGACCAGCTGGCGGGCCCCGACCCGTCGACCTTCGCCCCCGACGCGGAGGAGACGCGGAACATCACGATGGGTCCGCTGCTCAAAGACAAGCCGGGCTACGACTATCCGATCGTTCGCAACGGGAAGGTGAAATTCTGGCTCGAGCAATACGGCACGCGGCAGAAGAGCGGATTCGCCAAGGGTCTCGAACGCTCCGGGCGCTATGTCGATATGTTCCGACGGATCTTCCGTGAGGCCGGCATCCCCGAGGATCTGGTCTACCTGGCCCACGTCGAGAGTGCCTACAAACCCACGGCCTACTCCCGTGCCAGGGCCAAGGGTGTCTATCAGTTCATCGCCGCCACCGGAAAGAGTTACGACCTTCGCATCGACTACTGGGTCGACGAGCGATCCGATCCGGAGAAAGCGGCCTACGCGGCGGCGGCCTACCTGAGCGATCTTTATGATGAGTTCGGCGACTGGTACCTGGCGATGGCCGGTTACAACGCCGGAGAGGGCCGGGTCCGACTGGCGATTCGCAAGACCGGCAGTCGCGACTTCTGGAAGTTGGCCGAGAGCCGTTGGCTTCGTCGCGAGACGAAGAACTATGTCCCCGCCATCATCGCCGCGACGATCATTTCCAAGAACCCGAACGATTTCGGTTTCGATCTCAACTACGAGTCCCCGGTGGTCTACGACTCCATCGAAGTCGATGGAGCGGCGGACCTGAGGGTCCTGGCTCGTTGCGCCGGAACGACTCCGGATCGCATGCGTGCGTTGAACCCGGCGTTACGTCGGCTGCAGACCCCACCCAGTGGAGTGACGACGGTCCGCGTTCCGCTTGGCAGCGGCGCGATGACCCTCGCCGCGCTCGAGGAAGTCCCCGTGGGCGAGCGCGTTCTCTATGAGCGTCACATCGTTCGTTCGGGCGATACGCTGTACGACATCTCTCGGCGTTACCGTGTCAGCGTTGCGGCGATCCAGCAGACCAACCGCATGGGACGCCGAACGTTGATTAACGTCGGCAAGGAACTCCTGATCCCGACCGCCGCAGCCGGTCGGTACAGTGGCGACTCGTCCGTCGCGGTCGCGAGTGGAGAAACGATCCAGTACCGCGTTCGTCGCGGCGACACGCTCTCCGGTATCGCTCGTCGTTACAGCACCAGCGCTGCGGGTATCGCGGCCGCCAGCGGTATCTCGACACGCAAGGTCCTGCAGATCGGTCAACGGCTAACGGTGACACCCGGGGTGCGTAGCGCCGCGACGGCTCGTCGTATCGCCTCCGGTGGCACGACGTCCAGCGGAAGCACGCCGAAGACCTACACGGTCCGACGAGGGGACACGCTGTGGCGGATCGCGCGTCGCTTTAGTACGACGGTCAATGCTCTGTGTGCCGCCAACGGGATTCGTGCCGATGGCGTCCTGCATCCCGGAACCCGCCTCCGTATCGGCAGCTAGCCTCTTAACGGAAGGTCCTCGCTCCGCCTCCCTGGAGCGTCCATGTTGGGTCGTGTTCGTGCGGCGGTGTTGCGTGGAATCGACGCGCAACTGATCTCCGTCGAGGTCGATCTTGCCGGTGGGCTGCCGACGATTGCCACGGTCGGTCTCCCGGACTCTGCGGTGCGGGAGGGGATCGATCGCGTTCGCTCCGCGCTACGCAATTCCGGATTTGCCTTACCGTCCCGGCGTGTCGTCATCAATCTGGCGCCGGCGGAGACGCCCAAGCGTGGCGCGGGTCTGGACCTGCCGATCGCCATTGCGATCCTCGCCGCCGATGGGCATCTGCCATTGTCCACGTTAGGCAAGACGCTGCTGTGTGGCGAGCTGTCTCTCGATGGGGGGCTTCGACCGATCCGTGGGGCGATGGCCATGGCGTTGGCGGCCCGGGAGGCCGGGATTAAGCGGATGGTCGTCCCGGAGTCCAATGGCGCCGAGGCGGCGCTGGTTCCCGACCTGCAGGTGTTGGCGGCCAGTAGCCTGCGGGAGGCGATCCAGCGGTTGAAGGCGGGGAGACCGACGGTGGTCGTCGAGCCGATCGCCGATCGGCTTGCGGCGGCATGTAACTCACCGGCTTGTGCCGTCGATCTATCTCAGGTCCAGGGGCAGGAGAGCGCCCGTCGTGGGCTGGAGATCGCGGCGGCCGGTGGGCATCACCTGTTGTTGGTCGGGCCCCCGGGTTCCGGCAAGACGATGTTGGCCCGTCGGCTTCCCGGCATCCTCCCTCCTCTCGATGAGGAGGAGTGTCTGGAGATCACACGGATCCACGGTGCAGCGGGTGTGGCCAACGGGCTGGTGATGACTCGGCCGTTCCGTGCACCGCACCATGGAGTGACCCCGGCGGGGATGACCGGCGGTGGGGTTCCGATCCGTCCCGGTGAGATTACGCTGGCCAGTCATGGCGTGCTCTACCTGGACGAACTTCCGGAGTTCCGGCGGGAGCCGTTGGAGGCGTTGCGTCAGCCGTTGGAGTCGGGATCGATCCGGGTTGTACGGCACCGGGAGGTGGCGGATTTACCGGCACAATTCCAACTGGTCGCATCGATGAATCCGTGTCCGTGTGGATACGCGGATCATCACGATGGTCGGTGTGCCTGTTCGCCGCCGAAGATCGCCACCTATCAGAGTCGACTCTCCGGTCCGTTGCTCGACCGGTTCGATCTGGTCTGCCGGATGACTGCGTTGCGAGGGCAGGAACTTCAGGATGAGCCAAACGAGTCGTCACATGCCGTGCGTCAGCGTGTCAGTTCCGCCCGTGAGCGGCAAAGACAACGGAATCCACCGGAGCGGCGTTACAACGGTGCCCTGGAACGAGAGGAACTGCTGAAGGCCGATCGGATCGAACGCGACGCCCGTGGCATCCTCGACGACGCGGTTGACCGCCTGGGGCTCTCGATGCGTGCGTACGATCGGGTCCTGCGGATCGCACGGACCGTCGCCGATCTGGACGTGGTGGTGAGGATCGGGAGGGGACACCTCCTCGAGGCGTTGCAGTATCGGCAGTTGCCGGCTCGTGGGGATGCCTCATGAGGATCCGTCCTCTTCGCCGAAGGTGGGGTGGCTCTGGGGGACCCGGCCGGTCGAGTGCGAGACGATGTACTATCAGGCACAGAGGATTCTCGAGGAGGGTATGAAATGCTAACGCGACTCAAGGTCGGCTTACTTTTTCTGGCGATCGCCGCGATCGTCTCCACGGGGGCAGCCTTCGCCGCGGAGAAGACCACGCTGTGGCACGTCAAGGGGGTCCATCCGAAGGGCTACTTGCTGGACATCAAGGCCATAGATGCCGATGGCAAGCTTTTCGATGTCGTGGCGATCGAGGAGGACGGCAACGCCCAGCTACTGGCCGTCAAGGCGCTCAGCGGTGACCGCCGTTACGACGTAAAGGTGGTCGTCAGTGACGACCGTCATGCGCCCGTCAGGGCCATCGATGCCAAGGGGCAAATCCTCGATCTCAAGGCGTTGACCCCCGAGGGAAAGCAGTTGGATGTCAGGGCCATGAGACGCACGGGCAGCATCCTAGATATCAAGGTGTTCGGCACGCTCGGTCGTTACTTTGCCGTCAAGGCGCTCTCGCCGGACGGCGTGATGTACGACGTGAAGGGCCTCAAGATGAACAAGCAGCGCGTCGAGTCGACGATCGGATCCGTCCAGATCCACGCCCACGTCAAAGCGATTCCGCCCGCGCGGGGCCTTTAAGGATTTCGCAGTTTTGTCTATCCTGATCCATCATGACGACCGCCGAACCGCCTCCCACCCCGCCGGTCTTCGACGCCTCGGGCGTCACGAAGATCTACGACATGGGCGAGGTGCAGGTTCATGCCCTGCGCGGAGTCGATCTTCAGCTGCGCGAATCGGAGTTCGTCTGCCTGCTGGGGCCCTCCGGTAGCGGTAAGTCGACGCTGCTGAACATCCTCGGTGGGCTGGACACGCCCACTAGCGGAAGGGTGATCTATCGCGGTGGCGAGCTGACCGAGGCGGGGGAGGCCGAGCTGACACGCTACCGGCGTCATCATGTCGGTTTCGTCTTCCAGTTCTACAACCTGATTCCCTCGCTGACCGCGCGGGAGAACGTCGCATTGGTCACAGAGATCGCGCCGAGCCCGATGGATCCCGTCGAGGCGCTCGAGATCGTCAGTCTGAAAGACCGGATGAACCACTTCCCCTCGCAGCTCTCCGGCGGTGAGCAACAGCGTGTCGCGATCGCACGGGCGATTGCCAAACGACCGGACGTGTTGTTGTGCGATGAGCCGACCGGGGCGTTGGACATCCAGACCGGGGTCCTGGTTCTGGATGCGATCGAGCGGGTCAATCGCGAGCTGGGGACGACGACCGCCGTCATCACCCACAACGCGGCCATCGCCCAGATGGCCGACCGCGTCGTGAAGTTGGCGGACGGCCAGATCGCCTCGGTAGAGACCAACGACAGCAAATTGCGACCGCAGGATTTGAGCTGGTAGCGATGCGTGCACTCAATCGCAAACTGCTCCGCGACCTCTGGAACATCAAGGGCCAGGTCTTCGCGATCAGCATGGTGATCACGGTTGGCATCGCGATGTTCATCGCGTACTTCTCGACCTTCGCCTCACTGCAACGCACACAACAGACGTTCTACGATCGCTATCATTTCGCCGAGGTGTTTGCGAACATGAAACGTGCGCCAAACCACCTCGAGCGCAAGATTATCGAGATTCCCGGGGTCTCCCGTGTCGCCACGCGAGTCGTCGCCGAGGTTACCGTCGACGTCGCCGACATGGACGAGCCGGTCACCGGACGGCTGATCTCCATCCCGCCTGACCCGTCGACGATCTTGAACGGGATTGCGCTCTTGCAGGGGCGATTCCCCGAAGCGGAACGCGCGGATGAGATCGTGGCGGGGGAGGGGTTCGCACTGGCCCACGACCTTCGACCGGGGTCGACGATCGATGCGGTGATCAACGGGCGCAAACGCACCCTCGAGATCGTTGGCATCGGCCTGTCTCCCGAGTACATCTACTCGATTCGTGCCGGGGACCTGATGCCGGACAATGCGCGGTTCGGCATCTTCTGGATGGGTCGTCGTGCGCTGGCCACCGCCTTCGACATGGAGGGCGGCTTCAACGACGTCTCGCTGCGGCTTACCGCCGACGCGTCGGAGCAGGATGTGCTCGCACGACTGGACCGCCTGCTCGAGCCCTACGGTGGGCTGGGCGCGATCCCCCGTGCGCGGCAGACATCCCACTGGTACCTGAACAGCGAACTGATTCAGTTGCGGGGCTTCGGCACGTTCGTACCGGTGATCTTCCTTGGTGTGGCGGCGTTCCTGCTCAACGTCGTCTTGCGTCGCATCATCTCTGTCCAGCGTGTGCAGATCGCCGCCCTGAAAGCGCTGGGGTATGCCAACCGCGAGATCGGTTTGCACTACGCCAGCTGGAGTCTGCTGATCACCATCGTCGGCGGCATCGGTGGTTTGTTCGCGGGGAACTGGCTCGGTCGTGGCATGCTGAATATGTACAACACTTACTACCGGTTTCCGTTTCTGGATTATCGATTGACGGCCGATGTCGTTCTGGGTGCGATCGGGTTTGGTGTGGTCGCCGCGCTGATCGGCGCAGTCGGTGCCGTGAGGCAGGCGGTTCGTCTGCCACCGGCGGAGGCCATGCGTCCCGAGCCGCCCGCCACCTACAGAGCCACCTGGGTCGAGCGTCTGGGTCTCCGTCGCTTCCTCTCGCAGCCGGCACGCATTGTCTTGCGGAACCTGCAGCGCCGACCGCTCCGTTCGCTGGCCTCGGTTGTCGGTATCGGCTTCTCGGGCGGAATGATGATCATCGGCCTGTTCTTCCTGGACTCGATCGACGTACTGATGGAGATGCAGTTCCACACGATCCAGCGTCAGGATCTGACCGTCAACTTTGCCGAGCCTAATTCCCCCGAGGCCCTCCACAACATGGAGCGCCTACCGGGCGTCATGACCGTGGAACCCGCACGCAACCTGGCGGTGCGTTTGCGCGCCGGATCCCGCTCGCGGCAGGCGGGGATCCTCGGCATCCAACAGCGGCCACAACTGCAGCGCGTCGTCGACGACGACTTCCAGCCTCGCGAGCTGCCACCGGATGGTCTGGTGCTGTCTGCGAAGTTGGCGGAGATCCTGGGGGTCGAGTCTGGCGACAGCATCATCCTGGAGGTCCTCGAGGGGGCGCGCCCGGTGCGCTCGGTGATCGTCGTCGGTGTCGTTGACGAGTACATGGGCGCCGGGGCCTACATGCGTATCGACGCCCTGCGAAAACTGATGCGTGAAGGGAGGGTGCTGTCGGGTGCCTATCTGCGTGTCGACCCGCTCTTTCAGCGAATTCTCTACGAGCGCCTCAAGTCGCTTCCGGCAGTCGCCGGCGTGGCGTTGAAGTCTGCAGCACTGGACGAGTTTCGTCGACAGATGGACGAGATGATGGGCGTCTTCATCTTCTTCAACATCCTGTTCGCCTCGATCATCACGATTGGCGTGGTCTACAACGTCGCACGCATCGCGCTGTCCGAGCGCCAGCACGAGTTGGCAAGTCTTCGCGTACTCGGGTTCACGCGCGGCGAGATCTCGGCAATCCTGCTCGGTGAATTGGGCGTACTGACCGTCTTGGCCATTCCTCTCGGGCTGCTCATCGGCTATGGGCTCGCGGGGATAATGGTGGTTCTGTTCGACACGGAGTTGTATCGTTTTCCGCTCGTCGTTTCACCGCGGTCCTACGCGTTTGCAGCGTTGGTCGTTTTGATGTCAGCCGCCGCGTCCGGACTGCTGGTGCGACGCAAGTTGGATAATCTGGACCTGGTCGAGGTCCTGAAGGGCGTGGAGTAATCCGATGGCCGAGAACGAGCGCAGCATGACGCGACGTGTGATCTGGTTCGCGCTGGCCGTGGTGGTCGTCGCGCTGGTCGCTCTGGCGCTGCGACCGCAACCCGTCGAGATCGACGTCGCAGAAGCGATGCGAACCGAGATGCGTGTCACGCTGGACGAGGAGGGCGAAACCCGCGTCCGCGAACGCTTCGTCGTCTCCGCGCCGGTCTCGGGGCAGATCCTGCGCATCGAGCTCGAGCCCGGCGACTCGGTGGTCGCAGGCGAAACCGTGCTGGCGACGTTTCAGCCGGTTCGCCCGGCGTTGCTCGATGCGCGCACGAAGGCCGAGACCACCGCCCGCCGCAGAGCGGCGGAAGCCCGGCTGGGACGGGTTCGGGCTGAGCGGTCGCGTGTCGCCTCCGAGCTGGAATTCGCTCGCTCCGAATTGCGTCGGATCGAGCGGCTGGCCGGCGAGCAGATCGTCTCCGAGGAAGCCCTCGACGCCGCAAGATTGAATGTAGATACCGGTCAGGAGCGTGACGCTGCCGCCGAATTCGCGGTTCGCACGGCCCAGTTCGATCTGGCTCAGATCCGCGCCACGATGGACCCGACCTACGACGACGGGACGCCCGCACCGATCGTCATGCGCTCGCCGATCGACGGCGTCGTGCTGCGGCGTCTGCACGAGAGTTCCGCGGTGGTCGCGGCCGGCGAACCCCTGCTCGAGGTCGCTGACCCGACGCGACTGGAGATCGTCTCCGACTATCTGTCGGAGGATGCGGTCCGCATCGATCCCGGCATGGCCGTCCGGATCGAGGACTGGGGTGGCAGCGAGGTGCTGCACGGCGAGGTGCGCCGGATCGAGCCCAGTGGATTCACCAAGATCTCCGCGCTGGGGGTCGAGGAGCAGCGGGTCAACGTGATTATTGATTTTGTCGATGGGCAAGGCGCCTGGCAGGCCCTCGGCGATGGCTTCCGTGTCGAGGTGCGTGTCGTTTCGTGGGAATCGGCCGATGCCCTCGTTGTGCCCACCAGTTGCCTGTTCCGGCACGAGGGGCAGTGGGCGCTGTATGCCGTTCACGACGATCGCGCCGTTCTCACGCCAGTGGAGGTCGGCGCACGCAATGGACTGCAGGCCGAGATCCTCTCGGGACTGGACGAGGGTGAGGCCGTCGTCCTCTACCCGTCGGATTCGGTCGCCGATGGGGTCCGGGTCCGTCCTCGATGACGAGATTGACCGGGAAACTTCAGCCGGAGGGTCGTAGACTCTCGGTCAGGGAGATCCCATGAAGATCGGTCTGTACAGCGTTCAGTATCCCGGCGACCTGCCGTTCGGCGGTGCCGGCGTCTACTCGGCGGAGCTGGCCGCCGCCATGGTCCGTGCGGGGCACGAGGTCCATGTCTTCATCTTGAGCTACGACGACTGCAGCACCGCGGTCGAGCATGGCGTCCACGTTCATCGTATCCAGGTGCCGAATCGCAGCTTCGTGCGTTCAATCCTCTTCCGTCGTCGCCTCCCGGCCGCCCTTCGCGAAGTCAGCGATTCGATCGGTGGCTTCGACATCCTGCACACCAACGAGCAGTACGTGATCACGGGGTTTGAATGCCCGACGATCCTGACCGTGCATCACGTCGTCGCGGTTCTCCATCAGACTTTCGCGCTTCCGGCGCTACGCGGCGATCGGAACCCATGGATCCTCCGTTCGGAGCGCAAGTCCGTGGGGCAGGCCGATCGCATCGTGACGGTCTCGCCGCAATCGAAGAAGGACCTGATTCGTTTCTACCCCCACGTTGCCGACAAGACGACCGCGGTGTTGAACGGTGTCGATGTGGCGGCGTTTCATGCCGCCGACGACGATCAGACCGACTGTCGCGAACGTCTTGGGCTGCGACCGGGGCAGCTCCTGATCGTGTCATCGCCGGGCAATCTGGAAGACGAGCGCAAGGGACTGAAGTACATGTTCGAGGCGTTCACCCAGTTTCCGGAAGGCCTCGACTGGAAGTGTGTGGTGCTTGGCCGTGGCAGCTCGGACGGCTATTCGAAATGGCTTTCCCATGCCAACGTCGCGCCGCGGGTAGAGTTCCCGGGCTTCGTTTCCCGGGAGCACAAGATCGACCTGTTGAACGCGGCGGACCTGTTCACGATGCCCTCGTTGCTGGAGGGGTGTCCCACGGCGATGCTCGAAGCGTTGGCGGCGCGCTGCGCCGTCGCGTCGACGATCGTCGGAGGCATTCCCGATCTGATCCGTTCCGAGGATCAGGGGTTGTTGGTCGAGGCCGAGGACACCGCGGCGTTTCGTGACGCCATGTTGACGCTCCTTCAGGACGACCAGCGCCGCCGACGCATCGCAGACAACAATCGTCGCATTGCGCTGCAGGAGTTGACCTGGGAGGCGACCGCGGAGAAAACGCTGGCGGTCTATGTCAACGCGATCGAGGAGAGATCCCGAGCGGCGTCATGAGCGCCGTGGCGGCAGGAGCAGCGGCTCCCGGCCCCGTCGCGATCGAATCCAGTTGATCGACTTGATCACCCGCTTCTTGCGCAGAAGCCATAGTTGCAGGCGTCGCTTGCCCGGGAAGTCGATGAGCGTGAGTCCCAGAACGATCGAGAGGATACCCTGACCGGGAAGGACGAGCATCGCCAACCCCGCCACCAGGAACAGCACGCCCAGTACATTCTTTGAAATTAGACCCGACCAACGCAGGATCGGGTGGGAGCGTCGCCAACCGTCGAGCGGTGCACGACGCTTGAGAAAATAGCCGGGCGGGATCCGTGCGATCAGGTAGGCGGTCAGCACCGGCGTCAGGATCATCGTCAGCAGGGAACCGACGAGCAGCCACGTCGCGAACGGGGCGAACGGTTCTACGTAGGGACCGAGCGCCTCACGGACGTTGTCGAACATGGTGCGTATGCCCGACAAGGTTCCTCCGCGGTGGTAAGCTCCAGGGGATGATGCAAGAGTTCGCCAGATTGACCAAGGCCTTTTCGATTCTGTGGGTGTTGGCTCTGACCGTTGTCGCCTTTGGCGACACGGGTCTGACCGACGGCGAGCGCCGCGATATCAACAATTTCGAGATGGCGTCGCCCTCGACCGTCTACATCCGACAGCTGGCCGTAAGGAGAAGTCTGTTCTCCCTCGACGAGACGGCCTACGAGCGAGGCGCGGGTTCCGGATTCGTCTGGGACAAGGATGGCCACATCGTCACCAACTTTCACGTCATTCAGACCAACGACCGCTCGACTCGCTACTCGATCACCCTCTGGGATCAGTCCGACTGGGAGGCCCGGCTCGTGGGGCTCTCACCCAGTAAAGATCTGGCGGTCCTGAAGATCGACGCACCACGGGATCGTCTCGTCCCGTTGAACATCGGGACCTCGTCCAATCTGGCGGTGGGGCAACGGGTGTTGGCCCTCGGCAATCCGTTCGGACTCGATCAGACGTTGACCGTCGGCATCGTCAGCGCGCTCGGGCGAGACCTGCAGTCCCCGGATGGGCGAACGATCCACGACGTGATCCAGACCGACGCGGCGATCAATCCGGGAAACTCCGGTGGGCCGCTGCTGGATTCCAGTGGCCGACTGATCGGCGTCAACACCGCGATCGCCAGCCCCAGCGGCGGTTCCGCCGGCATCGGTTTTGCGATTCCCGTGGACACCGTGGCACGTCTCGTCCCCGAGTTGATCGAGTTCGGCCAGGAAATCCGGTCGGGGATCGGTGTGACGGTGCTCTCGGATCATCGCGCGCGTCGCTACGGACTGGAAGGAATCGTGATCACCGAGGTGCAGGCCGGGCAGCCTGCGGAGAAGGCGGGCATCGAGCCCGTGCGGGTCAACGCCCGAGGGAAGATCGTCGGTGACATCATCGTTGGGGTCGACGGGAAACGGGTCCGGCAATTGTCGGAGCTGATGGACGCGTTCGAGGAGGCGGGGGGGGCCGGGAGTCAGGTCACGTTGACTCTGGACAATGGCGGCCAACGCCGAGAGGTTCGATTACCCCTGATCGAGATCCGTCCCTGACCCGTTGAAACCGACTCCGCCCGGATCCGTAGGCAGTAGAGTTCTACCGGGGGCGCCTTCGTTGACTTGGGGTTGAGGGGTCGCTATCCTCGGTTTTTCCCGGCCGGATCGAGCCGGGAGCGGCCTCGGGGGCAGTATGGCGGGATCCGACAACTCCCATCGTTCGCTGAAACTAGAAGTCCCGAGCCAGATCCAGTACGTCGATCCGGTCCACACCCTCGCCGAGCGTTTCGCCAAGTTGGCCGGTTTTGACGAGGATACGGCCCTGAATATCGGCATTGCGGTCCGTGAAGCGGTCATCAACGGCATCGTCCACGGCAATGGTGCCGATCCGAAGAAAATCGTCAAACTGCGACTGAGCAGCGGTGACAATCTATTTGAGGCCTGCGTCCAGGACCAGGGTCCGGGGTATACTCCCGACGAATCGAACGATCCGACTTCGGCGGAGAATCTGCTGAATACTTCGGGCCGCGGCCTCTTGATGATCCGCGCGTACGTAGATAAGGTGGAGTTTGTGAACGACGAGGGGGGACTGTCCCTACGACTCGTCAAACGCTTGGAAACTGAATCCGAAACGTCCAGTTCGTAGAAGCCCGTGAGGGCGTAGAGAGGGTCACAGAATGAAGGCAAACACTCGCGTCATTGGTCACGTTTCGGTCGTAGACCTCAGCGGAAAGATCACCATCGGCGACGGCGACATCGTGATGCGCGAAAAGGTCAACGAGCTTCTCGATTCCGGAAACGCCAACGTGCTATTGAACCTGGAGAAGGTTTCGTACATGGATTCCGCCGGCATTGGCGAACTGGTCGCGTGCTACAAGCGAGCCAAAGAGAAGAACGGCACGGTCAAGCTGCTCAACCCGTCCGGCAAGGTCTTCGATCTGCTCCAGCTGACGAAGCTCGAGGAGGTATTCGAAACCTATCGCGACGAGAAGGAAGCGCTCGTCTCGTTCTAGTCGGAGTTGGGGTCGTCCCGTAGACGACGCTGAACCGTCACGATCAGTTGCAACGCTTCGAGGGGAGTCATCTCGTTCGGAGTCAGGTTCCTCAGTTCGTCGATCAACTCCTGGTGCGGAGCGACGGCGGCGGGTGTCGATTCGGCAACCTCGAACAGCGACGGTTGTTGACGAGACGCGTAGCGACCCGACGATCCCGGTGAGGTGTGGGGGAGGCCCCGTCCACCGGCACGCCCCTCGAGGTCGGCCAGGATCTCTCGGGCACGATCGATCACCTGCTGCGGCAGACCGGCCAGTCGCGCCACCTGAATCCCGTAGGACCGATCCGCCGGACCCGCCTCGACGCGATGCGTGAAGACGACATCGTCGCCGCTCTCCTGAACCGCCATTCGCAGGTTGAAGATACCCGCTCGCTCCGTCTCCAGCTCTGTCATCTCGTGGTAGTGGGTCGCGAACAGGGTGCGCGGGATGCCGATCGACTGATCGAGATGCTCGACGATCGACCACGCGATCGATAACCCGTCAAACGTCGAGGTGCCCCGTCCGATCTCGTCGAGTAGCAGGAGGCTGCGGGGGCCCGCGTGATTCAGGATGTTGGCCGTCTCGGTCATCTCCACCATGAACGTACTCTGGCCCTCGACCAGGTTGTCCGACGCTCCCACACGACAGAAGATGCGATCCACTACCCCGATCGTGGCCTCCTCCGCCGGAACGAAGCTCCCGGTCTGGGCCAGCAGGGTGATCAACGCGGTCTGGCGCAGGAACGTCGACTTGCCACCCATATTGGGGCCGGTGAGGATCGCGATGCCCCGCGCGCCGATCT
The DNA here is from genome assembly GCA_029861955.1 of Acidobacteriota bacterium. Taxonomy (NCBI): domain Bacteria; kingdom Pseudomonadati; phylum Acidobacteriota; species Acidobacteriota bacterium. Next base: position 81,816 of record JAOTYK010000008.1, on the reverse strand, counting down.
GCAGGTCGCAGTCGTTCGCGATGAATCGACCGTGCCCCAGCGCCTGCTCGACGACGGGGTGTCGCCCCTTGCGAATGGAGAGACGATCGCCGTCGGTGACGTGGGGACGACGGTAGTCGGCGGTCCGCGCCAGCTGAGCGAGGCTGCAGAGAACATCCATGCACGCGGTGTCCCGTGCGAGCCGCTGGAGGCGGGCGGCGTCCTTCGCGATGGCGTCGCGCAGCTCTGCGAACAGTCGTGCCTCGAGCTCCTCGACCCGGTCCTGCGCGTTGAGGACGCGGCTCTCGTGATCCTTGAGTTCCGGTGTGATGTAGCGCTCGCCGTTGGCGATGGTCTGCTTGCGATGGTAGTGCTCGGGAACCTGCGCGAGGTTCGACTTGGTGACCTCGATGAAATAGCCGAACACCTTGTTGAACTTGACCTTCAACGAGCTGATGCCCGTTGCCTCCCGTTCCTTCGCCTCGAGGGCCGAGATGTAGGCTCGGCCGTCGCGTCCGATATTTCGAAGATCGTCGAGTTCCTCGTTGAACCCCTCTCGGATGACACCGCCGTCACGGAGGGACGCCGGCGGGTCGTCCACGACTCCGGCCTGGAGACGTCGGCAGACATCGGTGCACGGATCCAACTCATCGAGGAGCTGTCGGACGAGGGGAGAGCGCAGGATGTCGTGAGCCTCGCTCCACGCGGGAATCCGTTCGAGGGATGTGCGAAGCCCACCGAGGTCTCTCGGCAATGCGCTGCGTGTGACGCAGCGGGTCACCAGCCGCTCGATGTCGCGGACCTCGTTGAGATGCTCGCGCGCCTGCGCACGAACGGAGTTCTCGGAGAGCAATTCCTCGACGGCGTCCTGCCGTCGAGCGATCTGTGCAAGATCGAGTAGCGGGAGATGGAGCCAGCGACGAAGCATGCGGGCGCCGGCCGGCGTCACCGTCTGGTCCACCGCTTCGAGCAACGTCCCGCGACGTCCGCCGTCGCGTAGCGAGGACTCGATCTCCAGGTTGCGACGACTGGCGGCATCCAGGCGGAGATGTTGTCCGGGGTCATGGAACCGCAGGGAGTTGATCTGCTCGAGGCCACACTTCTGCGTATCGCGCACGTACTGCAACAGGGCCCCCGCCGCGGCGACGGCTACGGGTCGGTCCTTCAACCCGAAACCGTCGAGGGAGGCCACATCAAGATGTTGTCGGAGTTGCTCGGCTGCGGTGTCGTGGTTGAACGAATAGGGGTCCGCGCGGGAGATCAGCGAGGACTGCAGCCGGCCCGCGAGTGCCGCCGGTGGCTTGAACTCCTCGGCCAGTACCAGCTCCCGTGGCTCGAATTCGCGGAGTCGCTGGAGCAGGGTGTCGCAGCCGTCGTCCCCGGGGCCGGACTCCCAGACGAGAAACTCACCGGTGGAGGCATCGAGGAACGCGGCGGCTGCCTGACCGGCGACAAGATGGATGGCGGCGACCCAGACGTTCTCCGACGCATCGAGTTGGTCGGGATCCACGACCGTACCGGGGGTGACAACCCGGACAACTTCGCGACGCACCAGTCCCTTGGTGGTCTTCGGGTCCTCCACCTGCTCGCAGACCGCGACCCGCTCTTGCGCACGCACGAGGCGGGCCGTGTAGTTTTCCAGTTGATGGTGGGGGAAACCGCACATCGGGACGACGTTGGCCGTCCCCTTGCCCCGGGCGGTCAGGGTCAGTTCGAGCAGTTTGCTGGCGCGTTTCGCGTCCTCGAAAAACATCTCATAGAAGTCGCCCATGCGGAAGAGAAGGATGGCGTCGGGGTGATCGTTCTTGACCGCCGTGTACTGACGGAACATCGGCGTGGCGACCTGAGACATGAGGACGGGAGTATAGCACCGGGCCGCTTGACCCTATTGCGCGCGGGGGATATAAGTGGCGCTGATGGACAACGAACATCTAGGGCAGGAACTGACCGACCAGGACCGCGTTCTCCTGGTGTTCGGCTACCTGGGCCCGTTGGCGATTCTCAGTCTAATTGCCAGTCGCCGGGAGTTCGTCAAGTGGCATGCGAAGCAGGGGCTGGTCACCAGCGCGATCTTCGGTGTCGGCTACCTACTTCTTCGCTTTCTCTACTTCGTTGCCGAGAACTACCTGTGGACCGTCCTGGCCGAGCTGTACTGGCTCGCGGCATCGGCTGCGATCCTCGGCGGGTTACTGGCCTTGCTGCTCTGTATCGTTCGCGGGTTGGAGGGCGAGCGATTCAAGCTCCCCGTCGTCGGCGAACTGGCGGACAGGCTCTAGTTCTTCTTCGCTTTGCGGTGCTTCCGTTTCGGGTACGGCACCCGCCAGTCGCGATCGCGAAACACCAACTGCGCGAAGCCGCCGAAGAATGCGAACTCTCTGAGCGAGTTGCCCTGTAACGAGTATTCCATCGCGGCCGCCACGAACAGCGGACGCGCCTGATCGACACGAGACTGGTAGTCCGCACGTTGCTCGGCGTTGATCGGCTGTTCCGCCTCGATGGCCGCCTGAGTCGAAGTCATGATCTCGGCGACGATCTCGGCCTGCCGGCGGATTACTTCCTCGAGTTCCGCGCCATTCATCTCCGCCCAGGGCCGATTGGCTCCGTCGGTCTCCGGCAACGGTGCGAGCTTGATGGCCGAATGGCAGAGGCGTGTCAGATAGCGCGGGCGATTGCCTTGACTGGGGTTCAGGAGCAACGCCTTGTTCCATGCCTTGCTTGCAGCCAGGTAGTTCTTCTGTCGCGCGTGCATCACCGCAAGACGGTCGTAGTCTTCCACGGTGCCGGACCCGTCGGCGAGCGCCGCGGTCGTGTAACGAGCGAGGGCTTCCTCGTCGCCGCCGGCGGCGGCCTCCTCGATGAGGAAGCGGGCCGCGTGACGGACGTAGGCGCCGGTCACGTTCTCCTGTCCCTCGGCGTGTTCCACGGTGGCGCTGAACCACTTCCTCGCATCGTCGGTCTGCTCGAGATCTTGATACAGCTTGCCGAGGCGGAACATGTCGGCAGGCGTCGTAGGGCTGGGCGTCTCGCCGGACTCGATGGCGGCGACGGTCTTCGCGGAGATCGCAGCTCGGTCCGAGAGACGCGCGATGTTCCCGTACGCATTCCCCAGGTAGAAGCCGGTCTCGAGGGTCGTCTCTTTGCCGAACTCCTCCTCCAGCGTCTCGATGGCACGGCGAAGTGCGCCGGTGGCTCCGTCATCGCCGATCTGGTTCAGACAGAAATAGCGCCGATAGAGCAGGGGACCGTCGAGGGCACCCTGATCGTCGAGTTGCTGGAACGCCTGAAGCGCGTCCGGGCAGCGGCTCTCGTCGTACGCCGCCAGCGCCTGCTGACGCAGCGGCTCCTCCGCCACGGCGAGGCCCAGGAAAACGATGACTCCGAGCCAGATGGGTGCTGTCCTCGGGCCTGCGTTGCGAAACGGTTGCTTTGCCACGATCATGGTCCTCCGAGCACCGGAATACCATTCCGGTCCCCCTTTCGCAAGACGGGCTCGGCGTCACGAGGGCCTTCCGTTGAAAGTTCTTCTTGCCGGCCTCCTGATCCTCCCCTGTCTTTCGGGGGCCTTCGCGGCGGATCCGCCCCCCGCAGGATCGGCCGCCGATCATCTGGCCGGGTTGCAACGATGGCTCGATGAGCGGCCCCACCTGCACGCATCCTTTCGCCAATCGTTGGTCTCCGGGGCCCTGGGAACCGGACTCGTGGAGTCCGGGGAACTGTGGCTTCGCCGTCCCGGACAGATGCGTTGGGAGTATCGCGATCCCGAATACAAACTGGCGCTGGTGGTCGATCGCCGCACCTGGCTCTACCTCCAGGAAGATCAGCAGTTGATCCTGGGGTTGCTGGATGACGAGGCCTCGCTCCTCCCACGGCTCCTGGCCTCGGAGACACGGTTGCAGAGCCTGTTCGTCGCCACGCCGATGGACCTCCTGGAGGGGGACGACGGGCTGGGTATCCTGTTACTCCCGTCGGGCGTCGACGAGGCGTTCGAGGAGGTCCGGTTGGTCCTCGATCCAAGGACCTTTGCGGTCCGGGAGGCACGGATCACCGACTCCGGCGGCAACCGGATGCTCTACACGTTTGAGGGCTGGGAGCCGGACCCGGGGAGCAGTGATCCGCAGTTCCGTTTCGAGCCCCCGGCCGGGACCGAGGTCGTCGGAAGCCACGAGCCGTGAGAAACCCCTCTAAAGTTGCTCGTGCGACCGGCACGATGCTAGTATCCGACGTCTGTGAGGGAGAGCCTTGAGCAATTTGGTCAGCATGGGAAAAGCCGAGCGGCTGCTGATCGAGCCCTTCAGTACCCCCCCCACCATCATCGGACTGATCGCTGACGACCTTGCCCGTGTCGAGGTCATGTTCCGGGACCAACTGGCGTCGCCGGTCCGGATCGTCGATGAGATCGGTGGCTTTGTCGCCGAGAGTGGCGGTAAGCGGGTCCGACCCACGTTGCACCTGCTCTGTACGCGGATGTGCGGTTACGAGGGAGAGCATCAGGTCGCGCTGGCGACGGTGCTGGAGTTCATCCACTCCGCCACGCTGATCCACGACGATATCCTCGATGAGGCCGAGACCCGTCGTGGGGCTCCGTCGGCCAATCGTCGTTGGGGAAACAACGTCAGCGTCCTGTTCGGCGACTACCTGTTCGCCAAGGCGATGGAGATGGCGCTGCAGGCCGGCAGCCTGCAGGTCATGAAGAAGCTCGCGGACGTCACCCTGCGCATGACGGAAGGGGAGATGCTTCAGACACGCTACGTGGGGCGTCTGGACCTGACGACCGACGAATACCTCGACCTGGTCGAACGAAAGACGGCGGCGCTCTTCGGTTGTTGTTGCGAACTCGCCGGCCTGCTGTCCGGGATGGACGACGACCGGTTGGTCGCCCTCAGGCGATACGGGACCGATCTGGGAATGGCCTTCCAGCTGGTGGACGATCTGCTTGACTTCACCGGTGAAGCCGAGCGGATGGGTAAACCGGTGGCCAGTGACCTCTCGGAAGGCAAGGCGACGCTGGCGGTGCTGGACCTGCTCTCCCAGGGCCAACCGGAAGTCCGGGATGTCGCCCAGCGGATCGTGGACGGCCTGCCCGCCGAGGCTCCGGAGTTCGCCCGCTTCACCGACTGGTTGAGGGAGCGCGGTGCCATCGAGCGCACCCACGCCCGGGCCCGCCGCTTCGCGGCGTCGGCCCTCGATCAGCTTCGGGGCTTTCCCGAGGGCCCCGCCAAGGACGCCCTGACGGCCTTGCCCGACATGTTGCTGTTCCGCGACCGCTAGTCTCTTCGGGCAGTTCCCCACCGATCGGAGTAGAATTCCCCGTGGTGCGCCACTTGAAGGTGGCGTCTGCCGCGCGGTTTTCCGGCGGGGCCTCCAGGACGACGGGAAGCCGCCCCAAGATGTTGGGGCAGGCCCTGAAGATGCGGACAGATCTTGGGGCGATCCTTGGTTCGGAACGGCGGTGGATGGTATAGTTCGCCGTCAATTCGCCGAAAACACGGGTTTACCTGGTCGAGGGGTCACCGTTCCCGATGCTCAAGCTCGAGAGACTGCAGATTGCCGGTTTCAAGTCGTTCAGCGACCGGACCGAAGTGACGTTTCCTGCGGGGATCACCGCCGTGGTGGGTCCCAACGGATGTGGCAAGTCCAACATCGGCGACGCCATCAACTGGGTCCTCGGCGAGCAGAGCCCAAAAAATCTCCGTGGCCGTCATATGGCAGACGTCATCTTCAGCGGAAGCGATGCTCGAAAGCCGCTGGGAATGGCCGAGGTGTCGTTGCATTTCAACGACGCACAGGGTGCCGTCGGCGGCGAGTCCGGGAAGCTGGTCATCACCCGTAAGCTCTTCCGCAGTGGAGAAAGCGAGTACCGCGTCAACGGCGCACGGGCCCGACTGAAAGATATCCAGGAGCTTCTCTCGCAGGGACACGTCGGTGCGCGCAGTTACGCGACCATCGAGCAGGGCCGAATCGACCAGATCCTCAACGCGAAGCCGAAGGATCGACGTCAGCTGATCGAGGACGCGGCCGGCATCGCCGGCTACAAACACAAGCGTCGCCTCGCCGAGATGAAGCTGGATGCGACCCACGCCAATCTGCTGAGAGTCAACGACATCATCGTCGAGGTCGAGCGATCGATTCGGTCGCTCAAGCGACAGGCGGCCAAGGCACGTCGCTATCGCACGCTCCGCGACGAGTTGCGTTCGAAAGAGCGGGTTCGCTTCGCACTGCGCGCCCAGGACCTCGACACCCGACTTGAAACGCTGCGAGGCACGGAAGCTGCTGCCCGTGAGGCCGAGGCGGAGATCGCCGCCGGGCTTGGCAAGTCGGAAGTTCAGCTCGTCGAACAGCGTACGGAACACGAACAACTACAAGAGAGTTTTCGTGAACTCGGTGAGGCCACGCACCAGCTGGAACTTGAGACGGATCGCAGCGAAGGATTGGTCAAGAGTTGTGTCGAGCGCGTCGCGGAGGCGGCAGAGGCCGCGACACGTCAGCGCGCCGAGGCCAAGAGCCTGACGGAACGTCTCGCCGAGTCCGAGGTTGGACTCGAAGAGATCGCCGCCCGGGTCGGTCAGTCTTCCGCCGATGCCGAGCGTCTTTCCGTCCAGTGGGACGAGCAACGCAACGCCGTTGCCGCCGCCGAGACGCTCAGGGGTGAGCAACGGGAAGACGTCGAACGCCGACGACAGGAACAGTTCAGCACGATGAACGAGGTCGCCGAGTTGCGAAACCGGCTGACCGCTATCGAGGAGGGCTTGCAGCGCTGCGGAGCGCAGCGTGCCCGAACCGAATCGGAGCTGGAGCTGACCGGCGACGACGTCGAACGCATCCGTGGTGAGTCGCACACGCTCGACGAGCAGTGCAGCTATCACGTGGACGAGGTCAGTCGACTCTCGAAGGCGCTGGCCGAGGCGGAGAGTGGCCTCGCCTCGATACGGAAGGCCCACGACGTTCAGTCCGAGGGGCTGAACGCCGCACGGGAGGCCGAGAAGTCTGCCGTCGCCCGCCTGAACACGCTGGAAGACGTGGACACCCGATTCGCCGGTGTCTCGGATGGCGTGCGGACGTTGATCCACGGTGGCCCCCGAGCGGGAGTTCGTCCGCTGGGGGTGCTTGCCGATTACGTCGAGGCCCAGAGCGACGTCGAGGGTGCGGCCGAGGGTTACCTGCGCAACATCCTGCCGACCGTCATCATGCAGGACGACGCGGACGTGGAGAAGGCCTGTGATCTGCTTCGTCGGGAAGGCGCCGGGCGCACCACGATGATCAGCAAGTCCCATCCGGGAGGCGGCGCGGCCGTCGGTCACACGAGCAACGGGACCGACGCCTTTCCAGGTAGCCTCCTGGGTCATCCCGGAGTTCGTGGGCGGCTCCGCGAGCGACTTGACCTGAAGACCGCGGGGAACGGGGTCGTCGGCGATCGAATCGGCGATGCGGTGCTTGTCGATACGCTGACGACGGCGCTGATGCTGCATCGTCAATATCCGGGTGTCGATTACCTGACCGCGTCCGGAGATGTCGTCTACTCATCGGGCGTCGTCGCCACCGGTGGTGTCGAACAGAGCAAGAACGGTCTGTTGGCCCATCGTCGTAAGTCCGACGAGGCGCGGCAGGGTGTAGAGAAGACACGGGCCGCCGCACAACAGGCACAGCGAGAGAACGAGACCATGCGCCAGAAGATGGTCGCGCTGGAGATCCTCGAACGGGAGACCCGTCAGGCGCTGGACGAGGCAAATCACAAGCGCGTCGAGTTGGAGGCCTACGCCCGTCGTAACCGGGAGGACGGCGAGCGCGCAGGGCGCAAGCGGGAGACCCTCGACGAGGAGATCGCCGTCGCCAATCGCGAGGTCGAAGAGTTGAGCACCCGGCAGGCCGCGACCGTCCAGGAGATTGCGACGGTTGAGGGTCGGCGACGGACTCTCGAACACGATTTGCAACAGGCGACGCTTCGATCCGAGGAGCAGGAGGCGGCAGGGCAGCTTCTGGCGGAGGCCGTCAGCGCGCTGCGTGTCGAGCTTGCGTCGCGTACCGAGCAACTCCAGGCTGCCCAGCAGGAGAAGCAGCGGCTCCAGGAAGGCCGCGACGAGTTGAAGCGTCGCGTTGACGCCTGTCACGCCGAGGCCAGCGCCGCCGATGCTCGCGGGGAAGAGGCCGCGCGTCTGAAGACCGAGACCGATGCCACACTACTCCAACAACTCGAGGAGCGTCGTGGGGCCACGGAACGTTCGTCGGAGATGGAACGACGGATCCTGGAGCTTCAGCGTCATCTCGGAGAGATGGACAGCGGGCTGAAGACCCTCCGCGATCGCCTCGAGGCCGAGCGGACGGTGACCCGGGAACTCGAACTCGAGCGAACGAAGCTGGAGTCGGAACGCTCGCATCTGGACGAACTCTGCATCCAGGAGCTCGGCGTCCCAAGTCTCGATGCGGGCGAACCGCCAGAGAGCGACGAGCCCGTGGACCTGGATACCCTCGACAAGGAGTGTGCCGACATACGCGAGAGGATCGAGCGTATCGGACCGGTCAACATGACGGCCATCGACGAGTTCTCGGAATACGAGGAGCGTCACGACTTCCTCAGCAAGCAGAAATTGGACCTCGAGCAGTCGATGAACTCGCTACGCGAGTCGATTCGACGCATCAATCGCACCTCCCGCGATCGATTCGAGGAGGCCTTCGAGCAGATTCGCAGGTCCTACCAGGAGATCTTCAAGCTGCTGTTCAACGGTGGACGGGCGGACCTGAGACTCGAGGAAGGCGAGGATGTGTTGGATTGCGGGATCGAGATCATGGTGCAGCCACCCGGGAAGCGACTCGGCTCGGTCGCGCTGATGTCCGGTGGCGAGAAGGCGCTGTCGGCGATCGCGTTGCTGTTCGCGGTGTTCCGCTACCAGCCGTCACCGTTCTGTCTGCTGGATGAGGTCGACGCTGCGCTGGACGACGCAAACGTTCAGCGGTTCGCACGGATGCTGAAGGAATATGCGAAGCAGACCCAGTTCATCGTGGTGACTCACAACAAGCTCTCGATGGAGTCGGCGGATCTACTCTACGGCGTCACGATGGAAGAGCCTGGCGTGTCGAAGGTGATGTCGATTCAGCTTCAGTAGGTCAGGGCTCCCTGAGACGAACCTGACGCACCGACAGACCCTCCACGACGGCTCCGCCCGATTGATTCTCGATTCGGAGACCGTACTCCACGCTGCCGCCGGCTTCGATCACGACATCGACCAGGTCCTCGGACGTCAATCGGAGGTACCGCTCACCGATCCGTGCCGCGATCCCGACGGTCAGTTGATGGTCGTCTACCTCGTCCAGGTGCAATTCCAGCGTCGCGGGCAATTCGAGAGCCAGCTTCTGCGTGCGCCCTCGATCTTGCATCGCGTCCGCCAGCTTGCCGATGCCCTTCGTGTCCGATGCGTCCGCGCCGGCGAGGAACAGCAACATGCGATGTCGTCGACTGCCGCGAAAGTCCCGCCCCAGCGGAGAGACGGATCGCCAGCGATCGGGAACGTGCTCTGCGGTCCGGCACTGGATGTAGACCGCCAGGTCATCGAAGTGCGTCTGATCGGCACGAAGGTCCAGTCGCTCGGCATCGACACTGTCGATGAAGTCCCACAGGTGAATCTTGCCGCCGTCCGGATGAGGCTTGCCCTCTTTCTTGGGCGGGTTGATGACGAAGACGATGTTCGACTCGCCGTCGGTGACGTCCTCGACCTCAACCGGGGCCTCTTCCGGCTCACTCTCTTTCTGGCGTGCGACCATCGCCCCGATCAGAGATTCGGGAAGGCCGGCGATCTTCAACTCCTCGAGCATCTCGTCATCGAGGACGAAGTCCACGGGAGCCGTTCGAATCTGCTGAATCAAAGCCTCGACCGATTCTCCCTGGACGAACCGTCGTACCACGTCCTCGACGCGTAGGGTGTCGTCCTCTGCGAGAGACGGTGTCAGAGCCGCCAGTAGCACGACTCCTGCGACCAGGAGGAGGCGGAGCCGGCGTAGCTCAGGGTTGGTCATCATCGATCTCCACGATGAGACCATCGTAGGCCAACTCGATGCCGGAGGGTAATTGCGCGGCAATGGTGGCGTGGTGTACCTCGTGAGACATGTGGGTGAAGAGCGTGCGTCGAGCGCCGATCCGTTTCGCAGTCTCGACGGCCTGCTCGACGGTCAGATGGGTCGGGTGGGGTCGTTCGCGAAGGGCGCTGAGGATGAGGGTGTCCAGGTCGTTCAACAACCCATAGCTCTCGTGCGGAATCTCGCTGACGTCGGTCAGGTAGGCCATCTTGCCGATCCGGAATCCCAGGATCGGGAGTGTGCCATGCAGGAGCGGGACCGGAATGATCTGTCGACCGAGAAGCTCGAACGGCCGGTCCACAAGACGACGATCGATCTCCGGTTTCGTGCTCTCGGCGGGTTTGTCACTGAAGACATACCAGAACGTCTGCGTCAGCGCGTCGAGGGTCGTGGGGTTGCCGAACACGGGGATCACGCCCTTCTGACGCCAGTTGTAGAGTCGCAGTTCGTCGAGACCCAGCATGTGATCCGCGTGGGCGTGGGTGTAGAGCACGGCGTCGATCCGCTCGATCCGATATCGAAGTGCCTGCTGACGCAGGTCGGTCGATGTATCGATGAGCAGGCTGGCGCCGGGCCACTCGAGCAGGGCAGACGGCCTGAGGCGGTTGTCCCGGGGATCGTCGGACGTACAGACCGAACAGCAACAGGTAGGCACGGGAACGCCCGTCGAGGTGCCGGTGCCGAGAAGCGTCACTCGCATAGGCGAAGTCTAACTTGTCCGGGCGATCTCGTCCGCGATGGCCTGGGCTGCGGCTGCGGGATCGTCGGCGTTTCGGATCGGACGGCCGATCACCAGGTAGTCCGCGCCGTCGGCTATCGCCGTGCCGGGAGTGGCCACACGCGCCTGATCGTCGGTGGAGCCACCGGGCAGGCGTATCCCGGGTACGACCCGCTTCTGGTCGGGGAACCGCTCGCGCAACGCACGAACCTCGAGCGGCGAGCAGACGACCCCACCGACCTGCGCCCGATCGGCAAGTCCGGCGAGGCGTCCGACGGCGGTCTCGCACGGCCCGTCCCAGCCGAGCTCTTGCAGGTCGTCATCGTCGTGACTTGTCAGGACGGTCACGGCGAGAGTCATCGGTGCCGGGTGGCCGGCTTCGTCGGCGCCTTCCCGTGCGGCCGCGTTTGCGCGACGCATCATCTCGACGCCGCCATTGGCGTGGACCGTGAACATCTGGACGCCGAGACGTCCGATCGATCGCGCGGCCCCCGCGACGGTGTTGGGAATGTCGTGAAGCTTCAGGTCCAGGAAGACCTGCTGATCGTAGCGCCGGATCTCCTCGACCAGCTTCGGGCCGGTGGAGATGAACAGCTCCAGACCGATCTTGAATCCACCGACGAGACCCTGAAGGTCGCGGGCCAGGGAGCGGGCGGCATCCGCATCGGGCGTGTCGAGTGCGACGAAGATCCGCTCGTGAGGCTTGCCCATCAACGGGGTACCTCCAGACGACCGACGATCGATTGGACCGACGGGATGTTGCGATCCGCGAGGAAGCGCTCGAGCCCGTCGACGACCCGGACCGCGGCGTCGGGATGGACGAAGTTCGAGGTGCCGACCTGGACCGCGCTGGCCCCGGCCAGGAAGAACTCCATCGCGTCTCTCTCGTCGGTGATCCCGCCCATACCGATGATCGGAACGTCGACCGTCTGGGCGACCTGCCAGGTCAGCCAGACGGCAAGGGGGCGAATCGCCGGTCCCGAGAGCCCGCCGGAGATCTTGGTCAGAACGGGTTTTCGTCGTTCGATATCGATGGCCATGCCGACATAGGTATTGATCAGAGAGAGGATGTCGGCGCCACCGGCCACGGCGGCCTCGGCCGTGACGCGGATGTCGGTGACGTTGGGGGACAATTTGACGATCAACGGCAGATCGCACGCCTCGCGACAGGCACGGGTCACCTGTTGCAGAGCCGCCGGATCGTTGCCGAAGATCATCCCGCCCTCTTCGACGTTGGGGCAGGAGACGTTCAACTCGATGGCCGCGACGCCCTCAGCCTTACTCAGCTTGCGACAGACCTCGATGTACTCCGCTTCGGTTTCGCCGAAGACGTTGGCGATGATCTCCAGGTCATACTCGCGGAGCTTGGGAAGTCGATCGGAGAGAAACGTATCGACACCGATATTTTGAAGGCCGATCGTATTGAGCATCCCCGAAGGGGTCTCGACGATTCGCGCGGGAGGATTTCCGAGTCGGGGTCGCGGAGAGAGTCCCTTGGTACACAGCCCGCCCAGTCGCGAGAGATCGAAGTAGGGTAGGAACTCCAGCCCATACCCGAACGTGCCGGATGCTGTGAGGATCGGGTTCTTTAGCCGGAGTGGACCCAGCTCGATGGTCATGTCGGGTTTCACCAGGCCATCCGATCCGCCGTCATGACCGGCCCCTCGACGCAGACGCGCTCGTATCGCGGTTGGCCGTCCTCGCCGATGACGGGAACGACGCACCCCAGACAGACACCGAACCCGCAGGCCATGTGGGCTTCGAGGGCAAGTTGGCACTCGACCCCCGCCTCGATAGCGATGGCCGCGACGGCCTTCAGCATCGGGTCGGGACCACAGGCGTAGATTCGCAGACCCCCCGGATGTTCTTTCAACATTCGCAGGAGGGGAGCGGTGACCCGCCCCTCTTCACCCTGGCTGCCGTCGTCTGTCGTTATCGACAACGACCGACATCGATCCGCGAACCAATCGGCCAACGGCAGGTCGCCGCTGGAGCGTGCGCCGTAGATCATGTGTGGGCGGGAGTGTCCGTTGCGCTCCAGAAGATCGATCAGCGCGGGAAACGGTGCGGAACCGATGCCTCCGGCGACGATCAGCGACGGACGGTCGTCGGTGGGAAGCGAGTAGCCCTGTCCGAGCGGTCCCAGCACGGTCAGCTCGGCTCCCGGCCCCAACTCGGAGAGCAGCCGGGTTCCCTTTCCCATCGCCTTCACGAGGATCGTGTAGCGGTCGGGATGGCTGTCGTCGAAAGTCCCCGGCAAGCCACACACACTGAACGGGCGTCGCAGCAGCGTCTCGGCACCGGGAATTCCGATCATGAAGAACTCGGCCGGCGCCATCGAGTCGGCGAATGACGGCGCGTCGAAGCTGAGCAGGAAATTTCCCTGCCCTAGATCTTCGTTCCGGCAAACCTTGGTGAGAAAGTCGAGTGGCATCGGTTACTCGGCGGAGCAGGATAGTCCTTGGTCCGAAACCCGTCAATTCCGCGGACCGCCTTGACCGCGGAACGGTCGGGCGATAGCATAACGCCGATTCCAACGAGCTTCCTTTAAGTAGGCCCAGAGAGGCCGCAAGGAGATCGTCGATGGCGGGAAGCCAACCGGTCCGTCTCATGGACGCGGAACAGATCGATCGTGCCCTCGTTCGTCTGGCCCACGAAATTCTCGAACGCAATCGCGACGGCGACTTCGCGAACGTATCCCTCGTCGGCATCCGCACCCGCGGGGTGCCGCTGGCCAACCGACTCGCCACCCACATGGAGTCGATCAGCGGCGAGCGACCCGAGACGGGGATGCTCGATATCAATCTTTACCGGGACGATCTTTCGCGAATCGCGGATCACCCGGTTCTGAAGAAAACCGAGATCCCATTCGAGCTGGATCGGTCCTGTGTGGTGCTGGTCGACGACGTCCTCTACACCGGGCGCACGATCCGCGCAGCTCTCGACGGTCTCATGGATCTCGGTCGGCCGGATGTGATCCAGCTCGCCGTCCTGGTCGATCGCGGCCATCGCGAGCTGCCGGTGCGGGCCGACTTTGTCGGAAAGAACGTCCCGACGACCCGTGATCAGAACGTGGACGTGCGGCTATCCGAGTCCGATGACGAGGAGGGGGTCTTCCTTGTAGAGATGCCCGCCGGCGGGGAGGAGCAGGCGTGAAGCTGGCCAGTCGTCATCTCCTTGGTATCGACGGCATGACAGCCGACGAGATCACGTTGATCCTGGACACCGCCGAGAGTCTCGCGGAGGTCGGTGCACGCGTCATCAAGAAGGTGCCCACCCTCCGCGGTCGAACGATCGTCAATTTCTTCGTCGAGCCGTCGACACGAACCCGCAGCTCGTTCGAGCTGGCGGAGAAACGGCTCTCCGCCGACACGATCAATTTCTCGCCGTCGACCTCCAGTTTCACAAAAGGGGAGACCCTGCTGGATACGGCGAAGACGCTGGAATCGATGGCGCCGTCCTTCATCGTCATCCGTCACTCACGAGCCGGAGCGCCCCACTTCCTGGCGCAGCACTGCACGTGTGGGATCGTCAACGCCGGCGATGGAGCACACGAGCACCCGACCCAGGCACTGCTCGACGCGTATACCATCCGGCGACACAAGAAGGAGCTGGGCGGGCTGCGGGTCGCCATCATCGGTGACGTGCTGAACAGTCGTGTCGCCCGTTCGAACATCCTCCTCCTCTCGACGATGGGTGCCGATGTCGTCGTCTGTGGTCCTCCGACGCTGATGCCCCGCGAGGTGGAGCGACTTGGCTGTCGGCAGGTGACCCGGACCGACGAGGCGATCGAGGGTGCCGACGTCGTGATGGGTCTTCGCATTCAGATGGAACGGATGCAACGTGGGTTCTTCCCGAGCATCCGCGAATACGCATTGCTCTACGGAATCGACGCGCGCCGGATGGCGCTGGCCCGTCCCGATGCGATTGTCATGCATCCCGGACCGATGAACCGGGGTGTCGAGATCACCGGTGGCGTGGCCGACGGTCCTCGATCCGTCATTCTCGAACAGGTCACGAATGGGGTGGCGGTCCGAATGGCCGTTCTCTACCTACTGGCCGCCAGGATAGACGATGAAGATCCTTCTTAAGAACGGGCACCTTCTTGATCCGGCGGCGGACATCGATGAACCGATGGACGTTCTGGTGGACGACGGCAAGATCGCCAGGATCGAGAAGACGATCAAGGCGAGCGCAGACGAGACCCTGGACATGAAGGGGCTGGTGGTCTGCCCGGGTTTCATTGACATGCACGTTCACCTTCGCGAACCGGGGCAAGAGTGGAAGGAGACGGTCGCCAGCGGGACCGCCGCCGCGGCCCGTGGTGGTTTCACCAGCGTCGCCTGTATGGCCAACACGGTTCCGGTGAACGACACGCGCTCGGTGACCCAGCTGATCGTCAAGCAGGCCGCGCAACACGGTGCGGTCAACGTCTTCCCCATCGGTTGTGTGACCAAGGGAATGGAAGGCGAGCAGCTGGCGGAGATGGGGGACATGCTGGACGCCGGTGCCGTCGCGTTCTCGGATGACGGCAAGCCGGTCCACTCGAGCATGATGATGCGCAAGGCGCTCGAGTACTCCCAGGTGTTCGGTGTGCCGATCATCGATCATTGCGAGGATCCGGTGCTTGTTGACGGCGGTGTGATGAACGAGGGCGAATTGTCGACCCGCCTCGGTCTTGGCGGGTGGCCCGCGGTCGCCGAGGACATCATGGTCGTGCGGGACATCATCCTCGCGGAGTACACCGGTGGCCACGTCCATATCGCGCACACGTCCACGGGCCAGGCGGTGGATTTCGTACGCGAGGGAAAGAAGAAGAAAGTGCGTGTGACCTGTGAGGTGACACCCCATCACTTCGTGCTGACCGAGGAGGCCGTTTCCGGTTTCGATACGGACGCCAAGATGAACCCGCCGTTGCGTTCCGCGAAGGATCGTAAGGCCCTCCTCCAGGGATTGGCCGACGGCACCGTGGACGCCATCGCCACCGATCATGCCCCCCATCACTGTGACGAGAAGTGCGTCGAATTCTCGGTCGCGCCGTTCGGTGTCGTGGGGCTCGAGACGGCGATCCCGCTCAGCCTGCACCATCTCGTACACGCGGACGTCCTGCCGCTCAGACGGATGGTCGAACTCTTCACCCGTGGCCCTGCGGAGATTCTGCGTCTGGATCGGGGCACGCTGACACCCGGTGGAGTCGCGGATATTACGGTGCTGGATATCCACCGCCCGTTCCACGTGGCGCCTCAGGAGTTCGTCTCGAAGGGTCGGAATACGCCTTTCAAGGGCTGGGATCTGACGGGCGCGGCGGTCCTGACCATCGTCAGTGGGCGTGTCGTCCACGACGGTCGATCCGCGGGCGATTGACACCCTGGTGTCCGGCGGGCTAGCCTGCGCTCTCTCGTCAACCGTCCAGATTCAACCCGAGGATTGAGGCATGCAGAGCAGTATTCCTGGTGCGGTCAAAGAGACCCACCTAGAAGGCATCCCGTTACGCGCCCGCGGCAAGGTCCGAGACATCTACGACCTTGGCGATCGTCTGTTGATCGTCGCGACGGATCGCCTATCCGCATTCGATTTCGTTTTGCCCAATCCGATTCCGGACAAGGGCAAGGTTCTCAATCAAATCTCCGAATTCTGGTTCAAGGAATTCGCGGAACTCGTGCCGAACCACACCGTGGCGACCGAGGTCGAGGACTTCCCGGAGTCGCTCCACCGCTTCGCGGACCAGCTGGTCGGACGAACCACACTCGCCAAGAAGTTGGACATGCTGCCGATCGAGTGTGTCGCCCGTGGGTATCTGTCGGGTTCGGGTTGGAAGGAGTACCAGGCAAACGGTACGGTCTGTGGGATCTCGCTCCCGGAGGGACTGCGGGAATCGGATCGTCTGCCGGAGTCGATCTTCACGCCGGCGACCAAGGCCGTCGACGGGCATGACGAGAACATCTCCTTCGATCAAGCTGTGGAGCTGATCGGACCCGAGCGAGCGGAGGAGGCTCGCAGCATGACGCTGCAGCTTTACTCGGCCGGCGCGTCCCTGGCCAGCGAGCGCAACATCATCATCGCCGACACGAAGTTCGAGTTTGGTCTCGACGGAGATCGCCTTGTGCTTGGCGACGAGGTGTTGACCCCGGACTCGTCACGATTCTGGCCGGCGGATAAGTACGAACCCGGCCGCGGTCAGGAGTCGTTCGACAAGCAGTTCGTTCGAGACTATCTGGAGTCCATCGGCTGGGACAAACAGCCGCCGGTGCCCGAGCTTCCGAACGAGATCGTTCTGGGTTCGCGACAGCGTTACCTGGAGATCTTCGAGATCCTCACGGGTCAAAAGCTGCGTTAGGCTCGCGGGCGATAGGTCTCGAAGGGCTTGGCCAGTTCGCTTGCGACCAGCGGCCCCTCGCGGCCGTCCGCTGCGACGGGCCAGCGAGACGCCGATGAGCGAACGTTCCGCGCGGCGGTCTGAAGTGACGTGAAAAAGTTCAGGTCGCCGATCGCCGCGTCACGCAGACGATCCCTGGCACGAATCGCGTTCTCCGCAGCCCAGCAGTAGAGAATCAGATCGCAGCCGGCGTCGATTGCCTGCACCGCAGCGCCGCCCTCGGTGTCCCAGGCAGCGACGGCGCCCATCTCCATGTCGTCACTGACGACCAGGCCCTCGAACCCGCAGGAGCCGCGCAGCATCTTGCGGACGATGTGGCTGGACAGCGTCGCCGGTGTCGGCTCGGCGTCGAACGCCGTGTAATGGCCGTGACCGACCATGACGGCAACACTCTCGCCGGCCAGTCGTCCGTAGGGTTCCATGTCCTCTTGCAGTTCGGCACGGGTTCGTGTCACGCAAGGCAAGGATTTGTGCGAGTCCACATGGGTATCGCCGAGTCCGGGGAAGTGTTTCAGGCAGCCGGCAACCCGATGGTCCTGAAGGCCGGCGAGAAACGCGGCCGCGGAGGGGATGACCGCAGACGGGGTCACCCCGTACGCCCGGTCTCCGATGCCGTTGGGCGCGTCTGACGGGGAGAGGTCGACGACCGGGGCGAAGTCCATGTTGAAGCCGAGGCTCGCCAGGGTCCTGGCGGTGGTCGCCGCGAACTCGTGGATCACCTCGGGACCCCGGCCGACCAACTCGAGGGCCGATGCGGTGGGACCGATCCAACGAGCCATCCGACTGACCCGGCCGCCCTCCTGGTCGATGCTGAACCAGGAGCGATCCGGAACGCATCGTCTGAGATCGCGAAGTAGACGCCGTGTCTGTTCCGGGGTCTCGAGGTTTCGGTCGAAGAGGATCACGCCTCCGGGACGCAGATCGTCGAGGAATTCGACGTCTTCCCGGGAAAGTTCCGTCCCGGGGAGGCCGACCATCAGCGTCGCGCCGGCCAGGGCTTCGACTTCCGTCTTGCGTGGGGTGTCCATCGGCCCATCTTACCCCGTGGAACACGGGGTTTGACCCTCCCGGAATCGGATGTTAAGTTTTCCCTCGTGGGCCCACCTTGTATCCCATGGGGTGGCTGGAGGCAGGACGTTGTCCCTTAGCAATCTTGTGGGTAGATGGGTGGGCCGTACGCGGCCCCAGAAAACGACCTACACCATTCTTGTCTTGCCGAACGCGCGCAGTCGCTTTCGCAAGCTCCACGTCTCCAAGGGCTTCGTCGTCGCGTCGCTCGCTCTCGTCGCCGCCATCGGCTTTGCAGCACTGGCGATGCCGCACTTTGCGTTTCGATCTCAGGCGCAGTCCGCCGAGATCGTCCGACTCGAACATGAGAATGAGCAGCTACTGGCCCAGAGCCAGTCGTTCCAGGAGTCGCTCGACGGCGTCGCCGAACAAATCGACATCGCCGAGACCCGAACGCAGATCCTCTCAAAGGCGCTCGGCGTCGAATCGGAAACGACGCCGGCAGCGGGAGGTCCCGGGGGACGGAGTTCTTCCCGATCGCCGCTGGCTTCGGTTCATGGTGAACTCGACATCCTTCGACAGCGCTCGGATACTCTGGGGCAGTCCATCTCCCTACTCGACGAAGCGTTCCAGGGGCGAATCTCGCGTCTCGCGTCGACCCCCCTGGGCATGCCTGCGGAGGGTTGGTTCTCTCACGGTTATGGTTGGCGCAAGGATCCGTTCGGTGGCAACCGGCAATTCCATCGTGGGATCGACATCGTCAATTCCACGGGCACGCCGATCATCGCTACCGCGGACGGTGTCGTTAGCCGCGCCGTTCGGGTCTCCGACTACGGCAAGACGGTCGATATCTCCCACGGCCTCGGATTCGTCACGCGCTATGCGCACATGAGCGAGATTCTGGTTCGACCGGGGCAGCAGGTACGTCGAGGAGAGACTCTCGGGCGTGTCGGCTCGACCGGGCGTTCGACGGGACCGCATCTGCACTACGAGGTTTTCCGCGACGGTCGCCGTATCAACCCCTGGAAATACCTGGATCTCGGCCGTAGCTAGCTCACGCAAGCCTGCGTGCTACGATTCTTACCATGGTGGATGAGCCACGGGACGACCTCGAGCCCGAGGTCCTGACGGAACCCACAGACGACCCCGCAGACGAGTCAGGTACCGATGCGTACATCGACGTCGGCACGAAGTCTCCCGTACCGGCCGGTGGGACCGGGCTCGTTCCGTCCGACCCCTTCCGTCGTTACATGGCAGAGGCCCGCAAGTACCCGCCGCTGACACGGGAAGAGGAACAGCGTCTTGCCCGCGTATATCGGGAGACGGGCGATCGGGATGCACTCTTTCGACTGGTGACCGCCAACCTCCTGATGGTCGTGCGTGTCGCCATGTCATTCCGACGGGCGGCGAAGAACCTCCTGGATCTCATTCAGGAAGGGAACATCGGCTTGCTACAGGCGATCGATCGGTTCGATCCCGAACTCGATGTTCGCTTGCCGACCTACGCGGCGTACTGGGTCCGTGCGTACATGGTCAAGTTCCTGCTGGATAACGTACGGCTCGTGCGCGTCGGCACGACCAACGCCCGTCGAAAACTCCTGCGTCATCTGCGACAGGAGAAGGAGCGGCTGGAAGCCGAGGGCTTCGAGGTGGGTCCCCGACAGCTGGCGGATCACTTCGGCGTCTCGGAAAAGGACGTCACGGAGGTCCAGGCGGCGCTCCACGCCCACGACGTCTCCCTCGATGCCCCGCGGGGGAACGACGAGGACCGCACCCACGGAGACTGGCTTTCGGACAGCGGCCAGCCGGATGCCGACGAGGTCCTGGCGCGAGCCGACCTCCAGGAGCGGACCGAGCGCGCCCTGGCGGTGTTTCGCGAGGATCTGGGTGAACGGGACCGGGTTCTACTGGATCGCCGGCTGGTCAACGACAGCCCGCTGACGCTGCAGGAGATCGGCGATCGGTTCGGCACCAGCCGTGAGGCCGTCCGCCAGGCGGAGGTCCGTCTGATCAAGAAGCTCCGCGAGCACCTCACCCGTGAGCTGGGAGACCTCGGTGAGATCGAGATCGGCACCGGTTCGTAGGGTGGTTTCGGGGCAACTTGCCTGGCCGACCGCCGGGCACCATATTGGGGCAGACGGGTCAGACTTGTTGGCTATGCTGGATACTGTTATGCTTCGCCAGTCGTTCGAAGGTAGCGACAGCGGGGCAGGGTGCCAGCGAACTGAGGAATGTTGATGCAGGTTCTGCTTCTGATCGCTACGGTTGTACTGAGTCTCGCCACCGCTCTACTTACGGCTCGTGGCGTGTTGTCGGTCCTCTTCCGACTCATGTCCCGTATCCGCTAGCCGTCGCTTCACGCCTGGCCTAGCGGCTCTTCTTCTCTTTCCTGAGCGACTCGAGCATCGATTCCGCACGTCCGTGCGAATCGTAGAGATCCGGGAGCGCCAGCATCCGCTTGAGTTCCCGCGTCGCTTTCCCGGTCTGCTTCTGCGTCCGGTAGGCGTTGGCAAGCTGGAAGTGGGCGAAGATCCGATAACGGGAGTCGGTCGGCAGCCCCAGCTCCAGCAGGCGCCGGAAGAAGACGACGCCCTCGTCGGTTCGACCGGCCTCCAGATCCATCAGTCCCAGGCCGTAGAGCGTTCCCGCGTCGTCGGGCTGCGCCTCGAGTGCGCGACCCATCGCGGCACGGGCCGCCTCGTCGTTCCCTGTATCGCGGTGGTGTTGGGATTCGGCAACCGCTCGCTGGAAAGCCAATGCGGACATCGCCCCTTCGGCCAGACCGTTGAGGTGCGCGCGAAACCCTGCCTCGAGGGCCGTGGCGTCGGTACCCAGAGCCGCGGCGAGTGTCTCCACACCCGGGCGTTCGACCGTATACGCCTGGGCAAACTTCGGTTCGTCGAACTGCGCTCGGAGCCACTGAACGAGAAGGGCCGCGACGGCAAAACCGGTTCCTTCGCGGGCGAGCACGCGAAATGATTCCTCGTCGAGAAGTTCGTGGATCGACGGTAACTGTTCTTCGTCGAACAGGTGCGCGGCGACGGTGTCCAGCGTTGTCTGGTGACCGTCCTGCTCGTAGGCCAGCGCGAAGCCCTCGTATAGCGCGGTCGAGAGGCAGGGGCCATAACGCTGATGGGCCACGACGTGTAGGTCCTCGTGGGCCGTTTCGGAGAGGGCGTGACGCTGAAGCAGATGTATCTCGTTCAGGCGAGGGATCGAGTGAGTCGTATTGGGGACGTTCGTCCGCTCTAGCTTGACGGGGAGATCGGGGTAGACGTAGACCTTGATCCTGGCGTCCAGCGGCCGGGAGCCCAGTCGGTCCTGAATGTCCGCGAGGGCCTGAGTGCGGGCCGCGAGGATGGCCTCAGCGGTCTTGGTGTCCGTTCCGCCGTTCACGAAGATCTCGTGCTGTTCCCCTTCAGCCATCCGAACGGCACTCCCGCGGTAGGTTCGGAACTCCATCTCGGCGGCTTCGTCTCGTGTCGGCGGAACCGCATCCCAGTTGGCGTAGTTGCCCTGGTGCTGGATCCGATAGCCTTCGAATACCGCGAAGTCCGACGCGACAAACGGAACGACGTAGAAGCGATCCAGTTCGGGATCGATCCGAGACCAAAAGATGACCCGATGGTCATCGGAGAGCGTGGAACGTCTGGCAAACAGAAGGTCCTCGCCGGGTGCGATCGTGATGCCGTTCATGAAGGTTCCGGAGACGCCGTTATGGCTTAGGAACTGAGACTCGGCGATCCGCGGAAGGAGCAGATTGTCCCAGCCGAGTATGAGGAGGTTGTCGGGTGTCGCAGTGGGGTCAAAATCGGTGTCGGCAACGACCCGCGCATCGACACCGTGGATTTCCCGTAGGTATGCGGTTTTGCGTTCTGCGGAGAAGCGGTTCGTGTCCATCGTCCCCGGATCGGACGCCGGATAGACGACCGTCGCGGTCGGTCCATTGAAGATCCGCGCGCATCCGACATAGACCGGCTTCTCCTGGGCAGCCGTCATGCCGACGAACGCGATCATCACGAGGAGGAGCGACCCACTCACGCTTGATATCCGTCGATTCATGCTCGATCCTCTCCCGTCCAAACCTGAAACTTTGACCCCAACCGCGAACCGGTCATAGAATCCTACGATCATTTCGAGGAGTCCGCCGGTGCCCCGCATTCTAGCCATGGCTGATCTCCATCTCTCCCTCGATGGCTCCAAGCCGATGGACCGCTTCGGCGACCTCTGGATCGACCACGCCCGCCGCATGGCCGAGTACTGGGACGACGCCGTCACCGCCGAGGACACCGTGCTGCTGGCGGGGGACCTGTCGTGGGCCCGGAACCTGAGCCGGGCTTCTGCCGATCTCGACTGGATCGGTCAGCGGCCGGGTCACAAGATCCTCCTGAAGGGGAACCACGACAGCTGGTGGGGAGGGATCGGAAAACTCCGCGAGACGTTGCCGGCCTCCTGCGAGGCGCTCCACAACGATGCGATCGAGGTTGGGCCGTGGGGCGTCGTGGGGGCCCGTGGCTGGCTGGCGCCGGACGATCCGATCGCCACCACCGCCGACGCACGGGTCTGGCATCGTGAGATCGAGCGACTCCAGGCGTCGATCGCGGATGCGCGGAAACGATTCGACGCCACGCGCCCCCTCATCGCCATGCTGCACTACCCACCGTGGCTGCTCGGCCGAGAACCGACCGAACTGTTCACGCTGCTCGAACAGGCAGGCGTGTCGATCTGCGTCTACGGGCATCTCCACGGGGACGATCACCGGTATGCGGTACGTGGCGTCCACCGGTCGATGGAGTTCCACTTCGTGGCGGTCGATGCGATCGGCTTCGCGCCGGTGCCTCTTGTGCACTACGACGAAGCGACCTGACCCGTGAGATTCGAGTTTTCATCGGCCGCCCGCTGGCTCCCCCGGGTGCTGGGTGCGACCGCGATCGTCGCGGCGTGGCTGATCTCGTTACGATTTACCCATCGTGGGATCGCTTTCGCGGGTGGGCTGACGCTGCAACACATGGTGACGGCGCTCGGTCTGTTCCTCGGCTGGTGGATCGTTCGACAGGGTGCAGAGCTTCGTCAGTCGGTGACGGTCATGGACGACGGCATCGTCTGGGAGTTCGAGCGGCATCGTCGCGAGTTGAGCTGGGAGTCCATCGAGCGACTCCGATTCGAGGGGCCGTTCTCCCGGGAGCGACGCTGGATCCCGGCGATCGCGTTGGAGGATGAGGCCGGCAGAAACCATCGGGTGCCGACGTTCATCTCGGACGGTGTGGGGTTACTCCAAGAGCTAGAGAGACGGAGCGGTCGTGACGATCTCGCCGCATGGATCGATGCCCACGGGCTGCTGGGACGGATGGCCACGGGTCGCCGACAGCTGCTGGGTGCGTACGTGATGACGCCGGTGATTCTGGCCGTAGCGCTGCTCCTGGGGCGGGCATGATCGCGCCGCGCCTCAGCTGGCTCGTAATCGGGCTGCTCCCGTTGGCAATCGGTGGAGCCGTCGCGCCCGGTGAGTCCGTGGAGTGGATGACTGCCGCACGGAGTGCGGTCGCGGATGGACCTCCGGCGGAGCAACGGCGAGCGCTGACGCAGGCGGAGAGCTGGCTGCTCGATCATCCCGAGGATCGGGTGGCCCGGACGATCCACGCGGAACTCGCCCTGCGGGTGGGTGAGCTGCTTACCGCCGAGGATGCCATCGCGGCACTCCTCGAGAACGAGGACGGCCTGCCGGCCGCGGCCTATCGGGTGGCCGGCATGTTGGCGATCGCGAGAGGGGATCACGCCACCGCTCAGCGGCTGGCAGAGGATGGTCTGGCGGACTACCCCGACGATCTCCCGCTGTTGTTCTGGTCCGCCGAGGCGGCCGCGAGCCGTGCGGACGCCCTTAAGCGGTTGCGACGGTACGTCGCACGAGGTCCGGACGGTGGGGCCGATCCCGACCGCCTGACGGCGGCACGGGGAACGATCGCCGTCTACGAGGCCCTTGGCGATACGGCGGTCTGGCGACGCTCACAGGCGCCGGAGAGCGGTGTCCTGGCACTCCGTCCGCTCTGGTCGTCGAACAAGCGGTTGCAGGGCTACCTGCTTCGTGTTCCCGCCGCCCGCGGCCGTCGGCCGATCCGGTTGCTGCTCGATAGCGGCAGCACGGGACTGTTCCTGACGTCCAGCGCGGCGCGTCGCCTCAACTTCGAGCCTATGGCCGAGACCACGACGTTCGGTGGCGGGGGTGAGGGCCGACATCGTTCACGTCGTGGGCTTGTTCCACGCCTGGCCCTCGGCGACCTGGTGTACGAGAACGCGATGGCGACGGTCACTCCCGGGGCTCTGGATGCCGGTGGCCGCTACGACGGGCTGGTCGGACTTCAGCCGTTTGCCGACTATCTCCTGACCCTGGACGGCGAGAACAGGGAGCTGCGCTTCACGCAGACCGACGAGGCTCTGGACGGGGAGCGCTACTGGAACTTCTCCGGACAGATGTTGGTTCGGGGCGTCGCTGCCGATGGCGTCCGAGGCCTGTTCGTCTTCGATACGGGTGCGTATGAGACGTTGGTCAGCCGCACGTTCGCCGATCGATTGACCGACGTGACGATTCTCGAGGGTGGAGCCGTCCGCGGCTTTGGTGGGCGGATGCGGGGGCTTCGTGTGGTCGACGGCGGCCGGGTGGGATTCATGGAGCTGTCGACCAACGATCGACGCCTGGTTGCGCTCGATCTGGCGATCGCCAGTCGTCTTGGCGGTGTGGAGCTTGCCGGCTATCTGGGTCTCGATCTCCTGGGGGAGACACTCATCGAGGTCGACTTGCGTACCCAACGGGTCCGGGTCCGACGACCCTAGTTTCCACCGCCCAGTCGTTCCAGCCATTGACGCGCGACGCGTGAACCCGGTTCGCGGGTGAGGACCGTGCGGAGATCGGCGACGGCACCCCGACGATCCCCCCGTCTGGCGCGATAGAGGGCCCGTTCCATCAGGGCCTGGGTCGGGCAGCCCTCCGCGACCGCCTCGTCGTGCCAGCGCCCCGCCTGCTCCAGCGCGCCGAGACGCTCGTCGATCCACCCCAGCCGTGTACGGACCGCGCAGGCTCGGTTGCCGTCGATGCCTCGCTTCAGCGCTTCGCGACAGTGTTCCCCGGCGGTACGCCAGTCCTCCTGCTTGAACGCCACCCAGCAGGCCTGGTCGAAGACCGCTTCGCCCGCCTCGGCGGACGCCACGAGAGGCGACAACACATCGAGGGACTCGTCCAGACGATCCTGACGGGACAACACCGATGCGAGCCGCAGCGTCTCTCGCTCTGTGACCTGCCCGGCGAAAGGCGAGGCGAGAACCAGCAAGGCGCCGACAAGCAGGACGATGGTGCCCCGTCGTCGACTTCCCGGTTCGCGACGGTCGTCGATGGCGCCGACGACCGCATACGCCGCCAGCGGGCAGAGAAAGAACAGCATCGGCAAACGCAGTCGGGTGCTGACGAAGAAGGTCAGCAACACGCATAGATGGCCGAGAATCATGGCGACGATCGGCATGGCCTGTCCGAAGCCGCGGCGTCGAAGCAGGCAGACGCCACCGTAAATTGCACCGACGACCAGGACCGACGTCGGCACGACGAACAGATACAGCCAGCCCAGGTACCGTCGTCGCTCGACGCGGAGCGAGTAGAGATCGGTCGGATCCGCATCCACGAGAGCCCGTCGTAGCTTCCTGGCCTCGATTCCCAGCCAGGCGGCAGGCGCCTCCCGAATCTCGTCGACCGCTCTTGTCGCCCAGTAGCGGGAGACCTCAGACGAGAGCAAGGCTCGCCCGCGGCTCTGCTCCGCAATCCGCCGGGCCAGGATCCGCTGGGACTCGATGTCACCGGCCTGCGTGTCGAGTGGCGTATGGCCACCGTCGGCGCCACGCTGATTGCCGATGAAGAGATTCTCTCCGCTGGACGAGGCGATCAGGACGCGATCCCCATTCGAGACGTTGTGGTAGGTGATCGGGGCGATCACCAGCAACGTCGTGATCAACACGATTCCCGCCTGGCCCAACGACAGGCGGCGGGGTCGAAGGAGCACGAGCGTAGCCAGGACGAGGATCAACAGGAGGAGCGCCTCGACGCGGGTGATCGCCGCCACACCGGCGGCGAGGCCCGCAAGCCCGAGACGCATCCACGTCGGCTGCAGGCCGGCCCGCAACAGGAGTGACAGGAGCGCGACCTGCGTTCCCAACGCCAGGGTTACCGGAAGCAACTTCAGCCCGTGGAACGCGAACGGTCCGTACAGCAGCGCCAGGCCGACGGCCACGAGGCCGACGCGGTCGTCGTCGAAGAGCTGGCGTCCCAGCGGACGGAGGCAGGTGATGGCCGCAGCCAGGAGAAGCAGCTGAAGTCCTACGACGAGTCCCGGGCGGGACGCCTCCTCCGCGACGCGATAGAGCATCGAGAGCAGCACGGGATAGAGCGGTGCCTGATGGAAGACACCCTGAGTGCCGAGGCCGTCTCCGGCCATCTCGGTTGCCCAGCTGTCGTAACGCATGGCGTCCGCGACGGGAGTGGTCCTGAACGGATTGTCGCTATTGGAGAACGATAACGGGAGGAGGACCAGGAGACAGATCAGGAAGACGCGCCTCGTCGAGAGGTCCCGCCACGTCATCAGGCGTCGGGCAGCAGCGCCTCGAGCTGATCCAAACGACGTTCGAAAGCGCTGCAGGCGTCCTCGTACGGTTGGGCCTGCTCCAGGTCGACTCCCGCGGTGCGGAGCAGTTGGAGTGAATAGTCCGAACCTCCGCGATGGAGGAACTCGACGTAACGCTCGACGCTGCCGGGTGTCTTGTTGACGATCGCCTCGGCCAACGCCGTCGATGCGACGATACCGGTCGCGTACTGGTAGACGTAGAAGTTGTAGTAGAAATGCGGAACCAGCATCCACTCGCCGCCGTAGCGTTCGTCGATGTGAACGATGCTCTCGTCGTGGCCGTGATACTTGCGCAGCAACTGCAGGTAGATCTCGTTGAGCCGCTCGCCGGTCAACGCCTCGCCGCGTTCGCTACGGTCGTGGATCTCCAGTTCGAACTCCGCGAACAGCGTCTGTCGGTGGAACGTCACACGGAAACTGTCCAGATAGCGGGAGAGAAGGAACTGCTGCTCGGTCTCGTCGTCCGCACACTCCAGTTTGTGATTCAGCAGGAGCGCCTCGTTCAGGGTCGACGCAACCTCCGCGACGAAGATCGAATAGTCCGCGGTCGCGAAGGGCTGCCGTTGATTGCTGAAGTACGAGTGGAGTGCGTGGCCCAGTTCGTGGGTCGCGGTGGAGACGCTGTCGTAGTCCCCCAGGAAATTCAGCAGTGCGTAGGGGTGGACGTCGTACGCCCAACCGGTCGCGTAGGCCCCCGACCGCTTGCCGTTCTGGGGATGCCAGTCGATCCAGCGATTGTCGAAAGCCTCGTCGACGGCGGCGAGGTACATGCTTCCAAGCGGGGCGAGACTCTCGCGGATGGTACGCATCGCATCCTGCGGCTCGTACCGCGTGGGCTCGTCGCCCGTGAGCGGACAGTGCAGATCGTGATACTCGAGTCGTTCGACGCCGAGCGATCGCTTCCGCAGTTCGAAGTAACGATAGAACGTCGGTAGCTGCGCATGGGTCTGGGCGATCAGATTGCGATAGACACCTTCGGGTACGGCGTTGCCGTCCAGCGCCGCCGCCACACAGCTTGGGTAGCGTCGCGCACGGGCCCGAAAGATGTGTGCGCGAATCTGTCCGGCCAGATTCTCACCGAGGGTCTGCTGGAAGCGGGCCTGCGACTCGTAGTACGCGGTGAACAGCAACTCTCGGTCGTTGCGGTTGCCGGTGGTGCGATGTTTGAAGAACTCCGTCGGTGTCAGCTCGACCTGGCGACCGTCCTCGAGGGTGACTTGCGCCGGCGGAATCTCGACGTTGTGCAAGACGTTGAACAGGCTTCCCGGGGTTCGTGTGATGGCGCTGGCCTCCGCCATGATCCGTTCCTCACCGGGAGTCAGCACATGATCGCGCTGTCGCATCAGGTCTTGCAGGAAGAACCGATGGATCGCGAGGCGCGGCTCCTCGTCCAGATACGTCTCGAGCGTCGATGACGGCAACGCGAGAATCTCGGGTCGGATCCACGCAACCCGACCGGAGAGGTCCGTGGTCAGCAGATCGATTTCTTCTCGCAGCGCCTGCGCCGCCGCGTTGCGGATATCCGTGTCGGATTGCAGCATTGCAAAACATCGCAGTTTCGCAACCCGTCGCCAGGCCTCGGTCGACGCCTCCAGCGCATCGGCCAGGATCGCTGCGGACTCGCCTAGACGACCCTGCCCGTCGGTCAATCCGTCGAGGGAGCCCTGGAGCGCCTGTCGTTCGGCCCGAATAGCCGCGGAGTCGGGGAAAATATCGTCAAGTTTCCAGCTCTCCTCGATCGGCAGGGTGGCGGTGTCCATCGATGCGGGGCTCCTCGTCGGTGAGTTTGAAGGTCCGACGTGTCCAGTCACAAGCTAGGGAAACACCCTACGGGTCGTCAAGTCCAGGGGGGCTTGGAGAATAGGGTTCCCCATAAAGAGGGGACCGGCCTGTAGAGTAGAGGCATCCTCCGAACCCTACGAGCCACCCCGGGGAGCGCACATGGACTGGCCCATCACTCTGACCCAGATCCAGCAGTCCCGTTCCCGCATGGCCTCCCACATCCCAACCACCCCGTTCCGCCGCTACCCCCTCCTGGAATCCGCCATCGGTCACGAGATCCAGCTCTTCGTGAAACACGAGAACCACTGCCCGACCAACTCCTTCAAGGCCCGCAACGGTCTGTCTTTCATGACCGCGTTGCCCGAGGCCGACCGTCCACGGGGTGTGGTGGCTGCGACCCGCGGGAACCACGGCCAGGGGCTGGCCTGGGCCGGGGGAATCTGCGACGTCCCGGTGACGGTGTTCGTGCCCCACGGCAACAATCCCGAGAAGAACGCGGCGATGGTCGCTTTCGGGGCCCGTCTGATCGAGGCCGGACACGATTACGACGAGAGCCTCGTCGCCGCTAAGGACTGGGTCCGGCAAGAGGGCGCGGTCCTGGCCCATTCCACCAACGATCCCGAGATCATCGCCGGCGCCGGGACCCTCTCCCTGGAGATGTACGAGCAGCAGCCGGAGCTGGACGCCGTGGTGGTGACCGTGGGAGGCGGCTCCCAGGCGGTGGGGGCCATGACGGTCTTCCGGGCGTTGCGTCCCTCGGTGGCCGTCTACGCGGCCCAGGCCCGCCAGGCGGCGGCGATCCATGACAGTTGGCACGCCGGCGAGAAGCGAGAGACCGCCCGGGCCGACACCTTCGCCGACGGGCTGGCGACCCGATCCCCCTATTCTCTGACCTTTCCGGCTCTTCTTGCGGGGCTGACCGACTTCGTGACGGTGACGGAGGCCCAGGCAGCGGGCGGCGTTCGACTCTATCTGTCGGCGGCGCACCAGCTGGCGGAGGGGGCCGCAGGGGTCGGTCTGGCCGCGGTCCGCCAACTGACCGAGCGTCTGGCGGGGCAGCGGGTCGGGTTGGTGCTTTCCGGGGGAAATATCGATCGTGAGACCCTGAAACGGGTTCTCAATAACGACCTCTGAAACGACTGCTGATCGACTGGTACCGGAGGTGGGAGTCGAACCCACACACCCTTTCGGGCGGGGGATTTTGAATCCCCTGCGTCTGCCATTCCGCCACTCCGGCACAGGTGGGCGGATTCTAGCGCAGTGCCCAGCCAGGCGAAAGAGCGAGCTAAGTTGTTGACAAATCGACTAATTATCGGTACTTTAATGCACCCACTTCAGCGTCCCCCGGTAGCGCCGTTGCGCCCATCCACCCTTGGGAGAGTTCCATTGGACTTCAAAGTCGGAGATAAGGTTGTCTACCCGAACCATGGTGTCGGGGTGATCGAAGAGGTGGCTAAACGGGCCATCGGAGATGTGAAGGGTTCCTTCTACTGTCTCCGGATCCTGTCCACCGACAGTACCGTCATGGTGCCGGTCAACAACACGGCGGCGGTCGGCCTGCGAAAGGTCCTCACCAAACGGGAAGTGACCCGGGTCGTCAAGACCCTCAAAGACGGCGAAGTCACCACCTACGATGACTGGAAAGGCCGATTTCAAGCCAACTCCGACAAGATGCGCACCGGCGACATCAAGGCCGTGGCAGAGGTTCTGAAGAGCCTGACCATGCTCAACGAGGTCAAGCCGCTGTCCTACAGAGAGCGGAAGATGTTGGATCGCGCCCGATTCCTGCTGGTCTCGGAGCTGGCGGAAGCCGGCGGCAAGGACTCCGAGACGGTCGAGCAGAATATCGACGACGCCCTCGCCGAGGCGATGAAGCTCAACCAGCCCAAGATCGAGCACTAGCCGACCCCGTAGGGAAGGTCTGAGGGGATGGACAACCTCGTCCTGATCCGGACGGTCGCCGTCCTCCACGCCAGTCTCACGCGGACCGTCCTGGCCGATATTCGCCAGGAGGGGCCGTTCTGGTTTCGGGCCCGTTTCGAGGGACCGGACCGACCCCGATCCCTACTGATCTCGATGCAACCGGAGATGCCGTGGATCGTGCAACCGATCCGTCTGGCGGCGTCCCCTCCACGGGTCCGAACCCCGTTCCTCGATGGCCTGCGAAAACGGCTCATGGGGATCGTCCTCGCCGCCGTCGAGAAGCCGACCTTCGATCGCTGGGTCCGTCTTCGTTTTGAGAGCGGCGCGTGCCTGTTGATCGAGCTCTCGCCCCACGGCGCCAACCTCATCCTCGTCGATGAAGACGATCGCGTCGTCCAGGCGTTGCGTTCTCCCCGGCGTCGCGCCGCGTCGTGTGAACCCGGCGCCGTCTGGCAGCCGCCGTCGCTCCCGTCCGGACTCGTGGATCCCTCGTCGGCCGACCCGGCGACCCTCGATCTCGCCGTGCAGCAGGGAACGTCTACGGGAGACGTCCTCTTCGAGTCCATCCGACGTCGCGTGTTCGGCATCGGTAGCGAAGGGGCGTCGCTCGTGGCGGCCGAGAGCCGCGGCGTCGATGTCGGCCGTTGCATCCGGCGAAACGTTCAGGCCGTCGAGGATGGGCAGGTCGATCCGGTGATCCGCATCGACGACGACGGCAGCACCCATCTCCTACCGTGGCCCCCACGAGACGACGCCGACGTCACCACGGAGAGGAACGCGGCGAGCACCGCCGGCCGCTACTACATGGAACGCGAGTGGGACCAGATGGAGCAGCGGCGTCGGGAGGGGCTGATGGTCATCCTCGATCGCGAGCTGGACCGTCTGCGCAAGGCGATGGATCGCGTGCAATCGGACCTGGACCGTCTGGGAGATCCCGGCGTTCATCGTCGTCAGGCCGAGGCCCTCGCCGCGGGGCTGACCCAGCTTCTGCGAGAGGGCGATCGTTGGACGGTACCGGACCCGCAGGATCCGGCTTCGCGACTGGTGATCCCCCATCGAGGAGGCGCCGGACCGGCGGAGACCATCGACGAGCTCTACGGACGGGGACGCCGGGCCGAACGCGGACGCCAGGAGGTGCAGGAGCGGCTTCGACGGTTACAGGCGACTCGCGACTCGCTCTTGCAGATCCAGGGTCACGACTCGCTGGATCCCGACCGGTTGGAGGCGGGGCTGCGGGCGGCGGGGGTGCCGGTGGGGCTGCGTACCGACACGCGGGCGGAACGTCTGTCGGCCCAGATCCGTCGACCACGGATCGAAGGCGTGCGGATGTTGACCAGTCGGGCGGGGGAGACCATCCTGATCGGTCGCAACGCCAAGGAGAACCAGCACGTCACTTTCCGTCTGGCAGGGCCCGAGGACTTCTGGTTCCACGCTCTGGGGGTCACCGGGGCCCATGTCATCGTCCGCAACGAGCAACGGCGAAAGCGTCCGCGGGAAGAGACCCTGGAAGATGCGGCGGCGGCGGCGGCCTATTTCAGCGATGCCCGAAATCAGGCCTGGGTGGATGTGCAGTGGACGCGGCGAAAGTGGGTTCGCAAGCCCCGCGGTGGCGCCCCGGGGGCGGTCCTGGTCAAACGGTCCGAGACGATTCGGGTCCGACCGGGCATTGAGAGACAGGTCTGACAGAGGATCCGGGAAGGTTTTGGGTAAGCCGAGCCATCTTTCGTTAAAATCCCACAATGTTTTGCCGGATTGGTTGACCTTGCCGTGGGGATGAAATAGATTCGCCCTCCGTGACCCTCTGGTGGGCGGAGGAGGCCGGACATCGTACGCGACGGGTTCAAGCTTGTAGGGGGTCTGGGCCTCGCAATGGTCCTACTCTGGTGGGTTTTTCGCGGCCAGGACCTGAATGGGGTCGGCGAGCAGATCCGCCGCGCGTCGCTGAGCCTACTTCTGCTTGGGGCCCTGATGAATATCGCCCATATCCCGTTCCGGGTCCTGAGGTGGCGTTACCTACTAGATGATGGTGGCCGTCAGATTCCCTTTCGTCCGCTTTTCGTGGCGGTGGTGGTGGGGTACATGACCAGCTGGATCTTGCCCGGTCGATTGGGAGAGATCGTCCGACCGATGCTGCTCTCCAGCCGGACCGACGTCTCGTTGGGGCCGGCGCTGGGTTCGGTGGTCGGGGACCGGCTGCTGGATGCGGTGACGGTGGCGGCGCTCTTCGGTGTCGCCAGCCTGTTGGTTCCCCTCGAGGGCGCGGTCGGCGAACACGCCGCATTGATCCGTGGTGGGGCAGGCCTCATCGCAACCGTCAGCATCGCGGCCCTCATCGTGATGGTCCTGGTCTCACGCAGCGCCGACACCGTCCGACGTCGATCCGCGGAAGCCCGTGGACCGATCCGCTGGGTCATCCACACCGTGCTGTCCTTGGCCGAAGGCGTGAAGCCTCTCGTGCGACCTCGTGTGCTGTTCTGGGTCGCTGTGCATAGTGTCCTGGCCTGGGTCGCGATCGGGCTCAGCACCTATCTGTGCATCCGCGCCTCCGGCGTGGAGATTCCGCTCGCCGGTGTCTGGTTGATCATGCCATTGTTGGTCCTGGGGATCGCCGTACCGACACCGGGCGGGGCCGGTTCGTATCACCTGGCTCTGAAGACCGGTGTGATGCTATTCGGCGTGACGGAGTTGCTGGCGTTGGGCGCCGGGTTGCTGACCCATCTCGCGTCGACGCTTCCCGTGTTATTGCTCGGCCTGCTGTTTTTGTGGACCGAGAAGATCTCCTGGCGTGACATGCTAGCCGCAGCCCGGAGTCGTCCGACTGCCGCTCGGGCCGGGTAGGAGAAGTCCGTCATGAAGTGCCCTTTCTGTGCACACATCAAGGACAAGGTCGTCGATTCCCGCGAGAGCGGAACCGGTGATGCGATCCGACGTCGTCGCGAGTGTCTCGAGTGTGGGCGTCGCTTTACGTCCTACGAACGGATCGAGGAGATTCCGTACCTCGTCGTGAAGAAGGACGGGCGTCGTGAAGCGTTCGATCGCGGCAAGTTGACCGCCGGTCTCCATCGTGCGTGTGAGAAACGACCGGTGTCGGCGAAGGCCCTGGACGATCTGGTCGACGAGGTCGAGCAGATGGTTCATGAGTCCACCGACAGAGAGCTGGCGACTCAGATCATTGGTGAGCGGGTCATGCGACGCCTCGCCGAACTCGACAAGGTCGCGTACGTGCGCTTCGCGTCGGTGTACCGGCAGTTCGAAGATGTGAACGAGTTCATGATCGAGCTACGCGGATTACTGGAAACAAGAAAATGATCTTCCCCTCAATCTCACGAATGGAGCGACGAATCCGATGACCAACACGCTGGGGCCACTGATGGAAGTGGCTCGTATCCAGAGCGAGATCAATCGACTGTTCGAGAATCTATCGAGCCTCGGCGGTGACGAGGCCGGTGCGAGTTGGATGCCCAATATCGACATCCTCGAGACCGAGGAGACGCTGGTCTTGCGTGTCGAGTTGCCCGGCGTCGAGCCGGCCGCTCTGTCGCTCTCGGTCCACGGAGGCGACATCATCATCCGCGGTGAAAAGCAGCGGACCGAGACCCACCCGGAGCAGACGCAACTCGAAGGCGAGCGAGACTTCGGTCCGTTTCGCCGGGTGATCCATCTCGGCGTTCCGGTGAACACCCGGCAAGCTGCGGCGACACTCGTGGACGGTCTCCTGACGGTTCGTTTTCCGAAGGTTCCCAATCGACGCGGCGAAGAAGTGCCGATCGAGGTAAGCACACGATGACCTCCGACGATGCAAACGTCCGCGACGAAGCGGTCAACGTTCCCGACGAACTTCCGGTTCTCCCGCTGCGGGACGTGGTGGTCTACCCGTTCATCATCGCCCCGCTGTCCGTAGCTCGAGAGATCTCGATCTCTGCCGTGGATAGCGCGTTGGCGGAGAACCGCATGATCCTGCTGACCGCACAGCGGGACAAGGATGTCGAGGAGCCGGCAGGCGACGACATCTTCCGCATGGGTACGGTCGCGGTCATCATGCGAATGCTCAAGCTTCCCGATGGCCGCATTCGTGTGCTCGTGCAGGGTGTCTGTCGGGCCCGGATTACCGAGGTCGTCTCGACGGTGCCCTATCTACAGGCACGGATCGAGCGGGTGAGCGAACCGGAGTGCGCGGACGACGCCATCGAGCAAGAGGCCCGAATGCGTAGTGTGAAGCGACTCCTGGAGCGCGCCTCCAGTCTCGGCAAGAATCTCCCGTCCGAGGTGATGGTGATCGCGGGCAACCTCGAAGAGCCCGGACGTCTCGCGGATCTGGCCGCCTCTAACCTCGATCTCAAGGTCGAGGAAGCTCAGGAGGTGTTGGAGACCCTGGAGCCCGGCGCCCGTCTCACTCGGATCCATGACTTCCTCAAGCGCGAGATGGATCTGCTCTCGATGCAACGAGAGATCGACTCGCTGGCCCGTGACGAGATGGATCGTTCTCAACGCGAGTACTACCTACGCCATCAGATGAAAGCGATCATGATGGAACTTGGCGAAGGGAACGAGCTTCACGAAGAGGTCGAGCAGTATCGCGAGAAAGCCAAGGACTTGAAGTTCTCCGACGAGGCCGAAAAGGAGTTCGGTCGCCAGTTGAAGAAGTTGGAGCGGATGCATCCGGACTCGACCGAGGCGACGACGGTCCGCAACTATCTCGACTGGATGACCGACCTGCCGTGGGGCAAGTGCACCGAAGACAACCTGGATCTCGAGACCGCGGCCGGGATCCTCGACGAGGATCATCACGGCCTCGGCGAGATCAAGCAACGGATCCTCGAGTACCTGTCGGTGCGAAAACTGAAGAACGACAGCAAGGGCCCGATCCTCTGCTTCGTCGGGCCTCCCGGTGTGGGAAAGACCTCTCTCGGTCGATCCATCGCGCGATCGCTGGGTCGCAACTTCTTCCGGCTGGCGCTCGGTGGCGTCAAGGACGAGGCCGAGATCCGCGGGCATCGACGCACCTACGTCGGTTCGATGCCCGGGCGGGTGATTCAGGGGATCCACCACACGGGATCGCAGAACCCCGTCTTCATGCTGGATGAGGTCGACAAGATCAGCTCCGATTTCCGTGGCGATCCGTCGGCGGCGTTGCTGGAGGTTCTCGACCCGGAACAGAACCACACGTTCCGGGATCATTACCTGGGCGTGCCGTACGATCTGTCCGACACGCTGTTCATAGCGACGGCCAATCTGCTGGATCCGATTCAGCCGGCCTTTCGCGATCGGATGGAGGTGATCCGTCTGTCGGGCTACACCGAGGAAGAGAAGCTGACGATCAGTCAGCGCCACCTGGTGCCTCGACAGATCCACGAGAACGGGCTGGGCGAGAAGCTCATCGAGTTCTCGGAGAACTCGCTAAGAACGATGATCGGCGAGTACACCCGCGAAGCGGGGCTGCGAAACCTGGAGCGCACCATCGGGTCGGTCTGTCGCAAGGTCGCCCATCAGGTCGCCCAGGGTCGCAAGAAGAAGGTCCGTGTCATCGCTTCCAGCCTCGAGGCATATCTCGGTCCTGCGATCGTCAGCCGTGAAGAGGCGATGCAGGGCGATCAGGTCGGCGTGGCCACCGGTCTGGCCTGGACCGAGTCCGGCGGCGACGTGCTGTTCATCGAGGCGACGATCATGAGTGGCAAGGGCAACCTGATTCTCACGGGACAGCTCGGTGACGTGATGAAGGAGTCCGCTCAGGCGGCACTTTCCTACGCCCGAACCCATGCGGCCGAATTCGATATCCCCGCCGACTACTTCGACGGCAAGGACATCCATATCCACGTGCCTCAGGGAGCGATCCCGAAGGATGGCCCGTCGGCGGGCATCACCCTCGCCACGGCGATGTTGTCGGTCTTCACCGGGCGGCCGGTGCGGAGCGACGTGGCGATGACCGGCGAGATCACGCTCCGTGGGAACGTGCTACCGGTCGGTGGCATCAAGGAGAAGGTCCTGGCGGCCCGTCGCAGCGGCATCAAGAAGATCATCCTGCCCAAGGCCAGCGGAAAGCAGGTGGACGAGGTGCCCAAGGCCCTCCGTCGCGATATCGAGTTCGTCCTGGCGTCCCAGATCGACGACGTTTTGGCCGTCGCCCTGACGCCGGCCGGGAAGCCGTCGGCCCCGGCCAGGGTCCCGGCCGCCAGCGGGCGAGAGCCACAGCCGACCCACTAGTTCCCGGCCAGGAGCCGTCTGCGCTATTTTGTCCGTCTTCGATGGGCTCCTAGACGGGGAACGATGTCGGGCCGTACCACATCCGAGACAGCCACGGGACGAACCTCCCGGATTCGGAGCGTGCATGCGTGACGAAGCCGAGAGGATCAGGGCCGCGGCAGCCGGTGATCGAGACGCTTTCGACCAGCTCGTCCGTGCCAAGCGCGAACGGGTGGTGCGGACGGCGTATCAGATCACCGGAAACCTCGAGGACGCTCTCGACGTTGCCCAGGGGGTGTTCCTCAAGCTCTGGCAGGGGCTGGATCGTTACGACCCCGCCAGGACGTTTGACACTTGGGTGTACAGGATCACCGTGAACGCCGCCATCGACAGCCTACGAAGCAAGGGACCGAAGGGGATGATGCACGCGCTGCCCGACGAGGCGGCGGAGATCCTGCCGGCACCGGAGAAGCGAACCGCCGACGAGCGTCTGGATCTCGGTTCGCTCCAGGCCGCATTCCGGCGGCTGGCAGCGACGCTGGCACCCAAACAAAGGGCTGCGTTCGTCCTCCGCGAGATCGAGGGACGGACGACCAGCGATGTGGCCAGGATCCTGGATGTCACCGAGTCCACCGTCCGGAACCATCTGTTGCAGGCGAGACGCATCCTGCGTCGCGGACTCGAGCGCGACTATCCGGAACTGATCCAGGGCTTCGGGGACTCCGAAGATCGCGACGATCGTGGAGGCGGATCGTGACGCACCCTCTGCACTTACACAACGACGCACTGCGTCGCCTGTCGGACGACACGTCGTCCGCGGACCGCACGGTTGCGCTGCGTCATCTCGAGGACTGCGCCGACTGTCGGGCTCGCTGGGCCGCTGCCGACGAGAGTCGACTCTTCGCACTCCTCGCCACGCAGGAGATTCCGCTCGAAGCGCTGGATCGGCTCAGTGCCTCGGTTCGCACGGGGATTGAAGCGCCCGCCGCATCGCGTCGCCGACACGGCCTGGGCTTCAGCGTCGCCGCCTCTCTGTTGCTGGCGCTTGTGCTGGGTGGGATCGCGACGTGGGGTCCGCCGAAGGAGCCGGCACCGGAGATCGCCGCGGTCGAAGCCGGTGAACCGGCGCCGACCAACGCCACCTTCGAACTCCTCTCCTCGCCGGGACACGCGCAGGTCGTCGATTTATCCGTCGGGGAGACCCAGATCGTGATGATCTTCGACGAGGCGCTCGACCTGTGATGCGGAGACTCCCAGGACTGTTGTGTCTGGTTGCGCTCTCGTTCGGAGTGCTGCTGGCGCAGGCCCCCGATCGCCAGGATCCGATCTCGGCCCGAGCCTACGAGATCGACTTCCGTCCGTTGTCCGACGTCGCCGAGCTGATCGAACCGCTGCTGTCGGAAGACGGCATGATCTCGCTCCGACCACGATTGGATACCCTGGTCATCGAAGATCGCCAGTCGGTCCTCGACCGGATCGGGGAGCTCATCGAGAGCTTCGATCTGCCACCTCGCAACGTTGAAGTGAAACTCACCCTGGTCCTCGGGATGGATCAGCGACGATCGGACGAAGAGCTCGCCGCGACCCGCGATGCTCGGCGTCAGGCACCGTCCGTCGATGAGTTGTCCCGAGAGGTCCGAGGGATTCTCGAGACCCTCGGTGATTTCACGCGCTGGAGCGCGTACGAGCCGCTGGGGAGCCTGGCGGTCGTCGGTGCCGAGGGCGAACAGCTGCAGGTGGAACTCTCCGCCGAGTACCGCGTCGTCTTCGTCATCGAGGCGATTCAGGAAGGATCGCAGAAGATCAAGCTCAGTGGATTCACGTTGCAGCGATTGACGCGAGATCCGGAAGGGCTCCCGGTGGTCGAGGAGCTCTACAGCAGCGTTCCGGTGCTCACCGCCGGTCGCCTCTCGGTCGTCGGTGCCGCATCCGGTGCGGATGCCGACCGCGCGTTGTTCCTGATGTTGCAGGCGGAGGTGCGCTGATGACGGAGTTCGTCTGTCGTGTCGCCAATGCCACGGGTGAGGTCTACGAGCGCTCCATCAACGCCGTTGACGAGGCCACGGTCCGTCGTGATCTGGAGAGTCAGGATCTGATGATCCTCGACGTGCGTAAACCCAGTGCGTTGATCGGGGCGCTGAAGAGTCTCTTTCGAATCAAACGCGGCATCTCGATGAGCGAGTTTCTGATCTTCAATCAGGAGCTGGCGGCCCTGGTTCGTGCCGGATTGCCGATCGTTCCCAGTCTGGAGCTGTTGATCGAGCGAAGGGACCCCGGTATTTTCCGCGACGCGTTGCAGGATATCCGCGAGCGGGTCAAGGGTGGCGAGGCGCTGAGCGAGGCGTTTCAGGCACAGGGTGACCTGGTCCCGCCGCTCTACTCGGCAAGCCTGGCCTCCGGGGAGACGACCGGTGACATGGGTGCGGTTCTGGCGCGCTTCATCGAGTACACCAAGAAGGTGCTGGCCATTCGCTCGAAGGTCATCTCGTCGATGATCTACCCGGCGGTCTTGCTGGTTCTCTCGTTGGGTCTGATCGGGCTCATGGTTTTCTTCATTATCCCGAAATTCGAGACGTTCCTCTCCGGATTCGACACCGAATTACCATTGTTGACGCGGGTTGTCGTCGGTAGCGCAACGTTTATCACGTCGCAGTGGAAAATCGTCGTGGTCGTGCTTATCTCCTTGTTCATTGGTATGGGCACCTGGGGCCGCACGAGCGCGGGTCTGATCATGGTCGATCGGATCAAGTTGCGGCTCCCTCTGGTGGGGAAGATTATCCGTTTCTACGCCCAGACACGATTTACCCGGACCCTCGCGGCGTTGCAGGCCGGTGGGTTGCCACTCGTGAACTCTCTCGAGCTTGCGGCGCGTGCCGCAGGCAACCGTGTGTTCGAGTCCGCCCTGTTCCACGTCGTTGGGCGGGTTCGTGAGGGACAGTCGCTCTGGGAGTCGTTGGACGAGACGAAATTGATGACGGGAATCTCGGTGCAGATGATCAAGGTCGGCGAGTCGACCGGTGCTCTGGTCGAGATGTTGGAGAACGCATCGGAGTTTACCGAGAACGAGATCGATCAGAGGCTTACACGATTGGTGGCTCTGGTCGAGCCGTTGATGCTGGTGTTCATGGCCATCCTTGTGGCCATCATGCTGATGTCGGTCTATATGCCGTTGATCAACCTCTACGGCAATAGCGGTGGGTTCTAGGCGATGAGGGAACAGGTCGATGGCTGAAGAGGTACAACTCGACGCTGCGTTGCAGACGCAGGAAGACGCGATCAACGAAGAGTTCGCTGCGCGGAAACTCGCGGACCGTCTTGGCCTGGAGTATGTCGATCTTGAACAGTTCGAGATTGACCCCGAGCTGTTCCGCTCGATTCCCGTCGACCTGATGTTCCGTTACAACTTCGTTCCGCGTCATCGGACGGAGACGGGGCTCGTGGTGGTGGTCGCGGATCCCGCCGATGTCCTGATGATCGACGAGCTCGAGCTGCTGCTCGGCACCGGGATCACGGTCTCGGTCGGCACCTCGTCGGCGATTCAGGAGATCCTCAAGAAGAGCGAGTCGTCCCAGCGTGTGCTGGAAGAGGCGACCGAGGGCTTCCGTCTTCAGATCATCACCGAGGATGCGGACACCGGCGAAGAGACGCTGTCCATCGACAAGATGACCGAGGGGTCGTCGCCGATCATCAAGCTGGTCGACTCGACCATCTTCAACGCACTACAACGTCGCGCATCGGATATGCATTTCGAGACTCGCGACAAGCAGGTCGTGATCAAGTACCGCATCGACGGTGTGCTGTACCAGGCGATGGAGCCGATCGATAAGAAATTCCACTCACCGATCATCTCGCGTCTGAAGGTCATGTCCGAGTTGGACATCTCCGAGAAGCGAATTCCCCAGGACGGTCGGTTCAAACTTCGCATCAAGGGCAGAACGATTGACTTTCGTGTGTCGATCGTTCCGACCGCCCACGGTGAAGACTGCGTCATCCGTGTCCTGGACAAGGAATCGACCAGTCAGGAGTTCTCGTCCCTCAGCCTCGAGGTCTGTGGCTTCGAGGAGAAGGACAAGGCACGACTCCGCCGCTTCATCAAGGAACCTTACGGCATGGTCCTCGTCACGGGTCCGACGGGATCGGGTAAGACCACGACCCTCTACGCCGCGCTGGCCGAGATCACCAACGAGGAAGACAAGATCATCACCATCGAGGACCCGGTCGAGTATCAGATGCCCGGGATTACCCAGATCCCCGTCAACGAGAAGAAGGGCCTGACCTTCTCCAAGGGGCTGCGGGCGATCCTACGGCATGACCCCGACAAGGTGATGGTGGGCGAGATCCGCGATCCGGAGACCGCCGCGATCGCTATCCAGTCGGCGTTGACGGGTCATCTTGTGTTTACCACGGTCCATGCCAACAACGTCGTCGATGTGGTCGGTCGTTTCCTCAACATGAACGTCGAGCCCTACAACTTCGTCTCGGCCCTCAACTGCATCCTCGCCCAGCGGCTCGTGCGTCTGATTTGCGAGCATTGCAAGCAGAAGGTCCAGGCAACCCCGCAGCTGCTGATGGAGTCGGGCCTGGATGTCCATCGATTCCGCGACTGGACGTTCTACGAGGGTCGTGGCTGCATCGATTGCAACGGCACCGGTTACCGTGGGAGAACCGCGATCGCCGAACTACTGAACATGTCGGATCGGATTCGCGAAATGATCCTGCAACGTAAGCCGGGCTCGGACATCAAGCGCGCCGCCAAGGAAGAGGGGATGACGTTCCTTCGCGAGGCGGCGTTGTCCAAGGCCTTCGCCGGCAAGACAACCCTTTACGAGATCAACAAGGTCACCTTCGTCGACTGAGGAACTGGTAGATATTATGGCAACCGTTACCGACATCTTGGAACGCATTCGCACCGTCGATCTGGAGTCGCAACTCGGGTTGCGGGCTCCGTCGCCGCCGGTCGTCGTCTCTCTGGTGGGGGACGACCTGTCGTTGATCCGCGTCAAACCGTCCCGTCGCGGGAAGCCGGTTCTCGAGGCGGTGCAGAGTCGAACACTGTCCGAGGGTGTCGTCCCCACCTCGATCTTCGACGCCAATCCGGCGGACGCCGGCAAGCTCACGCTGACGTTGCGCGAACTCCTGGAGGCCAGCGGGACGCGTCCAGGGCGTGCGTCCCTGGTGCTCCCCGACAACCTGGCCAAGGTCAGCCTGTTCACGTTGCCGGAGCGGCCGGCCAATCGTCGAGTCCTCGACGAGCTGGTGCGAGCGAAGATGCGCAAGGCGATCCCGTTTCGTCTCAAGGAGGCCAGCCTCTCGTACGAGTCGCTGCCGTCCGAGGGCAAGGGCGTAACGATGCTTGTCGTGGTTGTGCGGCGCTCCCTCACGGACCGCTTCGAGCAGGCCTTCGAGGCCTGTGGCTGTCGTCTCGGCTTGATCGATCTCAGCACCCCTAACCTACTAAACCTCTGCCGGGAGAAGGTGACCGAAGCCGGGGACGGGGACACGGCGATCCTCAACTGTGCGGGGACCCACTTCTCGCTGGTCATCATGCGAAATCAAAACATCATCTTCTATCGCAGCAAGTCCCTGGCCCAGGAGCCCGGCGAGGGGATGGCCGCCAACAGCGGGCTGCTCCGTGAGCTGTCCAGTTCCTTCTCGTACTACGAGGAGAAGCTCGGCGGGGAGGGCGTCGGCCGGGTCATCCTGCGCAACGTCGCCAACGACAACGACGCTTTGGAGGCGCGGTTGGGTCAGATCGGCTGTGGGCGGATCGAGACGCTGACCTCTTCCGACGCGATCGACTTGGCACCGGGAGTCGGCTTCAGTGGCTCTCAGGCGACGGTCCTGGCGCCGGCCATCGGCGTCGTGGCGGGGAGGGGCTAGGTCGTGCGTCCACTTGATCTCAACCTGGCCCATCGGCCATACCGCAACAACACGCTGTTGTGGATTGTGACCGGTCTCGCGGTGCTGGCGCTGGTGGCGGGAACCGTCTGGGAGGTTCGCTCCTTCCTGGACTACAGCGCGCGACTGAAGATGATGACCCAGGATGTTTCTACCTTCGATGAGCAGGAAGAGGAATTGGAGCAACGGGATCGCGCAGCTCGCAAGGAGATCGCGACCTTCGATCTTGCCGTCCTGGAAGGACAGGTTCGGAAGGCCAACGATGTCATCGAGCGCAAGGCGTTCTCCTGGACGGGGCTGTTCAATCAGCTCGAGGCCTGTCAGCCCAACGATGTGAAAATGGTGACGATCCGGCCGGAGTTCGGGCGGTCTCGCACCCGTCGTGGCGGACGCGCCCAACTGACGTCCGCCGAGGATCTGGGATTTCCCGTCGCCATCGAGGCCATCGCCAAGAACTTCCCGTCGG
Source organism: Acidobacteriota bacterium (assembly GCA_029861955.1). NCBI lineage: Bacteria > Pseudomonadati > Acidobacteriota > Acidobacteriota bacterium. Next base: position 38,761 of record JAOTYK010000008.1, on the reverse strand, counting down.
TCCTCGACATGCAGAATCAACTATTTGAGTCGCCTCACTTCGGACGAGTCGAGATGGAACGGATCTCCAAGAGCGATCTGGGGACCAGCGAATACCTGGTGGTCGCCCGTTTCATGTACTACCCCGACGGAAGCGACGAAGCGGTCAGCGATGCCGGTGACGCGGCCGAGGTTGCGGACGAGACGGAGACGGAGGAGGCGCCATGAACAAACGACGCATCCGTTTCGATATCCGGCAGAGCGCTAGACCGATCCTGATCGGTGTGGGTATCTGGTTGGCATTGGGGCTGGCATTCTGGTTCCTGATGCTGCAACCGAAACTGGAAGAGCATCGGGCCCTGGTGGATGACAGCGGACCGGTTCGACAGGCCCTCGAGGTGCGTCGTAATCAGGTCGAGGCGGTAGAGGACTACTCCGAGAGCCTCGAGCAGGCCGAGCGCGATCTCCATGAGCTGCGCGACGCGTTGTCGGTACGAGACCTGCGCGCGGTGGCGGTTCAGTCCGAGGTCGAGACGATCTGTCGCGAATTCGGTATCGGTTGGGATTCGATCAATATCGAGAACGAGTCGATGCGAGCGCAGGCCATGGAGCGGATGGCGATGATCGTCCCGCTCACGGGTGGTTACTCCAATCTGCGGAAGTTCATCCAGGCCGTCGAGGGCTCCGACGAGTTCCTGGTGGTGGAGCAGGTCTCCCTGGGCGAGAGTGCCGATGGTAGCCAGCAGTTGATCCTCAACATCACCCTGACGACCTACTTCGAGGCCCCGGAAGCGTTGCGTCAAGAGACCCGGAAGCCCCAGGGCGTCGACGAATCCGCGGCACGGAGGGCGTGATGAGGCCGCTGACCCAGAGCGAGAAGATCCTCCTGTCACTCCTGGCCGTGGTGGCCTTCGGCTTCTTCTACATGACGCGTGACAAGGTCGGCGCCGGCGTGATCAGCGCCACGGATAGCGCCGACATGAACCTCAAGCCGATCCCCGCCGTCAACATGGCGGAGCTGTCGCCGGAGAGAGACGACTACGACCCCGACGGACGGAACCTGTTCCGTTACTTCGTGCCGAAGCCTCCGCCACGACCGCCACGGCCAAAGCCGAAACCGCAAGAAATCGCGAAGACACTCCCGACGCCACAGCCGCCGAAGCCGACGGTCAAGCCGACGCCGACCAAGCGGGCCCCTCGGGCTCCCAACATGGGCTTCGATTACCTGGGCTATCTTGGGCCGAAGGACAACAAGATCGCCGTCTTCTCAGAAGGCGAGGAAGTCCTGCTGGCACGGATCGGTGACGTCGTGCAGCAGCAATTCCGCCTGGTGGATTTCGGTTTCGAGGCGGTGGTGATGGGTTATACCGATGATACGTTCAAGGATCAGACGAAGGAACTGGCCCAAGTGGGCCGTTAGGGAGAGGTTCGTGGGACGACCATCCAGACAATGGATTCGATTGGCGGCGGTCATTGCGCTGTTGTTCATGCTCTCGGGCTGTGCAGCCAAGAAGGCATACGAACAGGCGGAACGTGACCAGCGCCGAGAGAACCTCGATGCGGCGGTACTGGGTTACAGCAAGGCGGTCGCCATGGACCCGGGAAACACCCGTTACACGGTGGCCCTGGGTCGGGCCAAGCTGCTGTCATCGAGCCAGCACTTCCTCAAGGGACAACGGTTCCACAACGCCGGACAGCTGGAGTTGGCCATTGCCGAGTACCAGCAGACACTCCTGCTGAATCCCGGTAACGAGCATGCCAGCAACGAGCTGAATCGGGCGATCAAGGAGTTTCGGATTTCGAAGTCCGGCCCCTCGGAGATCGAAGAGCTGAAGGCCCGCGCGGCACGCCGGAGTCTGGGTCCACCGGAGTTGGATCCGACGTCCAATATCCCGATCCTGATGAACTTCAAGGAGACCGAGGCGCGCAAGATCTTCGAGGCCGTCGGAAAGGTCGCCGGAATCAATTTCATCTTCGACGAGAAGGTCGACGACGACAAGCCACTGACTCTCGATATCGGCAACGTCAGTTTCGCCAAGGCGCTCAACATTCTGATGTTGCGCACGAAGAACGACTACAAGGTGATCGACGAGCACACGCTGTTGATCTACCCCGACTCTCGTCAGAAGCGTCAGGAGTACGAGGACCAGGTGATTCGCACCTTCTTCCTCAGTAACGCAGACCCGAAGACCGTGACAACGCTGCTGCGATCGCTTCTTCAATCCCGACAGATCGCGGAGAACACGGACCTGAACTCCATCACGATCAAGGACACGCCATCCAAGGTGGCCATCGCCGAACGGATCATCAACGCCAACGACAAGTCCAAGGGCGAGGTGATCATCGATGTGGAGCTGCTCGAGATCAATCGCACCGTGGCCAAGACCCTCGGCATCGATCTCTCGTCCAAGACGTTCTCTCTCAGCTTCGGCGATGGGCAGCAGTCGTTACCCGTGAATCAGCTGGACCAGCTTGGCAAGGCCGCCAACTGGACGGTCGGTGTGATCCCGAGCGTCGTGCTCAACTTCCTCAAGAGCGATTCGGAGACCAAGACGGTCGCCAAGCCGCAGCTCCGCGTGGCGGAAGGCGAGCAGGCCGAGATCCTCATCGGCGACCGCGTGCCGATCCCCTCGACCTCGTTCAACACGTCCCAGACCGTCGGTGGCAACATCGTCCCGATCACGTCGTTCACCTATCAGAACGTCGGTATCACCGTGCAGATCGAGCCCCGGGTCCATCACAACAAGGAAGTAACCCTCAAGGTCCAGGTCGAGATCTCGCAGATCAGTTCGTTCGTCGAGACCGGTCCGGGCCAGAGTCAACCGATCATCGGCACCCGTCAGATCCAGTCGGTCTTGCGGCTGCGGGATGGCGAGACCAACGTCATCGCCGGCCTGATCCAGACGACCGACCAGGACACGCTGTCCGGTGTGCCGGGGTTGATCGACATTCCCGGGATCCGACGGATCTTCAGCAACAGCAGTCAACAGTCGACCGAGACCGACATCATCATGACCCTGACACCGCGGATCGTCCGCATCCCGGATATCACCGAAGAGGATCTGATGACCCTCTGGGTCGGCACCGAGGATAAGACGGTCCTCCGTGGTCCGGCAGTCGGTGCCGGGGGTGTGGGGCCGTTCGGCGCCGCCGAGGACGCGGGAGACCTACCGTTCACCGGTAACGGGGACGCCGGCAGCGGTGTGGCGAGCAACCCCAACGCAGGCGACGACGACGCCGATGATCCGCGCGGCCTGGACCGCTCCGGGGACGACAACAACGCGGCGGACGGTACCGATGACACGACGGGGAATGACGACGGCGAAGCCGAGCGCTCCCGGCGTCGCAACGGTAACGACGATGACGCCGATACCGAGCCCGATGACCCGGCCGACGACCCACCGCAAACCGTCGCGGTGGTCAACCTGGTGCCGAGCGCCCAGACGATCGGCGTCGGATCGACCCTCGTGGTGCAGGTCAACGTGGGCAACGCCAGCAACGTGGGCTCGATCCCGTTCCATCTCTCCTACAACCCGGAGGTGATGCGCTTCGTTTCGGCGGCCGAGGGGCCGATGATGCGCTCCGACGGGGCCAACACGGTCTTCCTGGCACGAGACTCGGGGACGGCGGTGATCGTCGGTCTCTCGAGACTCGGCGCGCCCCAGGGTGCCTCGGGAACGGGCACTCTCGGGACCTTCCAGTTCCAGGCGATCGCACCGGGGAACGCCGGCTTTGGTTTCCTGGGCGCCAGCGTGACCGATCCTCAGGCCCAGCCGTTGCCGGCGGCGTTTAACGTAATTCCGGTCGAGGTTCAGTAGTGTTCAAACGGCGACAGCGGGGGCGCGGCCAACGGGGTGTCACCCTGGTGGAGCTGGTCGCCGTCACGGCGGTCCTCGCGGTGATGGCGTCCGTGGCCCTTCCCGTCGCCAACACCATGCTCAAGCGTCGCAAGGAGGTCGTCCTACGACGCAACCTGCGCGAGATACGTGAGGCCATCGATAAGTTCCAGTTCGATACCGAACGCTACGAGGGGCTGAAGACCCAGGTCCTCAGCGCCACCAACGAAGAAGGCTATCCGGAAGAGTTGAAATGGCTCTACGAAGGGGTCGATATCGGCGACGCCGCCGGGACCAAGATCAAGTACCTCCGTCGGTTGCCGATCGATCCGATGACCGGGTCCGACGAGTGGGGTACCCGGTCGAGTCGCGACGAACCCGGTTCGCTGTTTTCCGATGGCATCAACATCATGGACGTCTACAGCCTCTCCGAGGCGGTGGGACTGAATGATGTGCCGTACTCGGAGTGGTAGGAGTGAGTGTCGTGAGCAAGAAGCGAGCAAAAGGTCAGGCCGGCTTTACGCTGGTCGAGATGTTGGTAGTGGTGGCCCTGATCGGTATCGTCGCGGCCATCGCGGTCGGGCAGTACGGTCGTGCCATCGATCGCGCACGAGAGGCGACGCTGAGAGAAAACCTCTTCGTCATGCGGACCCAGATCAACAACTACTTTGCCGACAAGGGCCGCTACCCCTACGACCTGCACGCGCTGGTCGACGACAAATACCTGCGAGCCGTCCCGCAGGACCCCGTCACTCAGAGTGCGGACACCTGGGACGTCATCATGAACGAAGTCTCTGACCAGGATATCTCGACCGAGCCGGGCATCGTCGATGTCCGAAGCGGTGCCTCGGGCGTTTCGCTGGACGGTACGCTCTTTTCAGATTGGTAAGCCCCCTGTGAACGAGGAGTGTGATCGATGATTCGCGAAACAAGTAAACGAACGTTACAAACCGTTGGTCTGTTACTCCTTATGTTCAGCGCGTCGTGGGCGCTGCTGTCTTGCAATAGTGACGGAGTCCTGGCGCCGGCGACAGCCCAGTTCACCGTCACGGCCTCACCGTCCGAGATCGTCATCGACGAGACCGCCGGCGAGTCCGAGGGCACATCGACGATCACCGTCCTGGTGCTCAACGAGGGTGGCTTCCCACTGGAGGACATCAAGATCACGTTCTCGACGACCGCCGGCGTTCTCGCCTCGGCCGGCGCTACGGGATCGCCGCCGACGGAGATCCTGACCGACGACAACGGGCTGGCGGTCGATGTCCTCACGATGACCAGCAGCGACCCGGCCGCGGCGACCGTCACGGCCAGCTCGGCGGCGGCGTCCCAGCCGGTCATGATCACGAAGACGATCTTCGAGTCCACTGACCCGTTCGCCGTGATCGACGTCAGCCCGGACAGCCCGGCGGTTCGTGGAACCCTGGTTCTGTTCGACGGCCGTGACTCCGACGACTCCGACGGCGACCCGATCACCTGCTACCAGTGGGAGATCGATTCCACCAACAACACCAATGACGAGATCGTGCAGGGTGTCAGTACCTTCTCTCGCACCTACAACACGGATCAGAATCTATCCGTCATCCTACGTGTCAGCGACGATCCAGCCGCCACGGCGGTCTGCCCGCCCAACAGTTCGCCGGCGGATCCTGCGCTGTTCAGTCTGGACATCGACGCGATCGCCTACCAGATCGTCTGCGATCCGACGGGGCCATCGGCCGCGGCGGGCACCGATCAGATCATCACGCTCAGTGGCGGCTCGGCCTCCGTCGTCCTCGACGCCAGTGGATCCAGCGACCCGGACTCCGGGATCGCTTCCTACTCGTGGAACTGCGGCAACGGAGACCCGACGATCCAGTCTCCGGTGGCGACGTGTACGTACACCAACTCGTTGACCTACACCGCGACGGTCACCGTGACCAACGGCTGCGGTCAACCCTCCACCGATACGGTTCGAGTTACGGTGACGAACCCCTGAGGCCAGGTTGAAGCAACGGTTCCAAAAGACGATGGGTTCGCCACGGACGGGAGAGGCCGGTCATCTGATGGCCGGTCTGGTCGCCACACTGGCGATCCTGATGATCTTCTCGCTGGTGGGCTACCAGGCGTGGGAGGACATGCTTCACCGGGAGATGGAAGCCGAGATGGTCTTCCGGGCGCAGGACATCGTCCGCGGCATCCAGCGATACCGACGGGCCAACGGTGGCATCGCGCCGGTCAACTGGGAGAAGCTGATGGAGCGGGGCCCCCAGGGCCAGTATTTCCTTCGGAAGCAATGGACCGACCCCCTGGTGCCCGATGGCGAATGGGGGATGCTCTACATCGGACCCAACGGGCAGATCGTGGATCCCAATCGCAACCCCGACGACCTGGGGCTTGGCGGTTCGGGCTCCCCATTCGGCTCGGACCGTGGCGGGCGAAACCGCGATCGTCGATCACCGCTGGATCGCAATGGAGGCGACTCGGAGCCGCCCGGTTCCGGTGGCCGCCTGGACTCCGGCATGAACCAGAACCGAGACAATCCTCTGGGCGGCGTGGCCAATTCCGGCAGTTTCGCCAACCGGAGTGGTGAGAGTGGCCTGCCCATCGCCGGGGTTCGCAGCCTGTGCGAGAAGACGCCGTTCCGGATCTATCGAGACCTGACCGAATACAGCGAGTGGACCTTCACCTACCTGGATATCGACCAGCCCCAGGGACAGCCGGGGCAGCAGGGCCAACGGGAGGCCGGCAACCCGACCAACACCAATCCCAACGCCGTGGCCGGCGCGTCACCGGTCCAACGAGCCCGGGAGGGTTTCGGCGGGCTGGGAGGCGCGGGCAGCGCCGGAAACAGCGCCCAGCCCGGTGGGACGACGGCCCCGGGGTTTGGCCAGCCGGGTCAGGGGAGTACCGACGCGTTCGGCAACGACACCGGCAGCACCTTCAACCAGCCCGGTACCCAGGGGACACCCGGCGAGAATCGGCGACGCCCCCCTCGACGTCAGGGGCAGGGTCTCCAGCTCCGGGACAACCCGCAAAATAACAACCAACAAAACAACAATCAGCAGAACAACAATCCGTAAACGCTCCGCCGAGTCCCTGCTATAATCGGCTTTTGCACCGGCTGTTTCGCGCATCCGTTGCCCGTCCGACGGAGCTCACGCCGTCCAACATCCCCGATGATTCGCAGGAAAAAGTTCGCCAGCGGCCTGACCCTGTTGACGGAGAGCATCCCCCACGTGCGCTCGGTCTGTGTCGGGGTGTGGCTCCGTCGCGGCAGCCGCCACGAGGCGGCACGGGTCAACGGGATCTCCCACTTCATCGAGCATCTGGTCTTCAAGGGCACGCGCAATCGCTCGGCCCGTGACATCGCGTTGCAGATGGACTCGGTGGGTGGGCAGATGGACGCCTTCACCTCCAAGGAATACACCTGTTTCTACGCCAAGGTGTTGGACGAGCATCTCGACGTGGCCGTCAACCTGCTGGCGGACATCGTCCAGAACCCGCTCTTCGACGCCGATGAGGTCGAGCGGGAACGGAAGGTCGTCCTGGAAGAGATCCAGATGGTCGACGACACCCCCGACGACCTGATCTACGACCTGTTCGCCTCCCATTTCTATCCGGGGCATGTGCTGGGTCGCCCGATCCAGGGAACCGCCGAGTCGGTCGGCGGCCTGACGCGGCGTCAGTTGATGTCGTTCTTCCGCAATGCCTATCGCCCCGAGAACATGCTGATCGTCGCCACCGGAGATGTCGATCACGGACGTCTCTCCCGCAAGATCGGTCGGGCCTTCGGCAATCTCGAGAGGGGCAGTCGCGGGCTCCGTCACCAGGCCTTGCCACGACCCCACGGGGGACTGGTGACACGGTCGCGGAAAGAGCTGGCCCAACTCCATCTGCTGATGGGGTTACCGGCGTTTCCCGATCGGGGGACACGACGCTATCCGCTCTACGTCTTCAACACGTTGCTGGGGGGGACCATGTCCTCGCGGCTATTCCAGCGGATCCGCGAAGAACGGGGCCTGGTCTACAGCGTCTACTCCGCCGTAAACGGTTTCGTCGATGCGGGCTTCCTGGCGATCTACGCCGCCACCAGCCCGCAAAAGGGACCGGAGGTGCTGGAGGTCGTGCAGGAGGAACTGCGAGACCTCCGCGACAACGGGCCCACCGCCGAGGAACTGAGGGTGGCCAAGGAGCATCTCAAGGGATCGCTGATGCTCTCCCTGGAGTCCACCTCCAGTCGGATGTCCAACGTCGCCCGGCAAGAGATCTACTACGGACGTCAGTTCACGATGGAAGAGACGCTGGCCGGCGTAGAGTCGGTCGATCGGGATCAGGTTCAGGATATCGCTCGTCACATTGTTGCCGACCGCGAGATGAGTGTCGCGGCGGTCGGCAAGATCGGCAGCATCAAACGACTTTCGGGGGCCTTGAAACTATGAAACAGAATCACCACGAGGCATCGAACGTCACCCTGGCGTCCACGGACGGGGGCGCAGCCTCCAAGACGACCGTGCAGGTTCGTGCGGTGCCGGGGGCCGAGGATCTCCCGTTACCGTCTCAGGCCACCGGAGACTCGGCGGGGTTCGACCTCCGGGCCAACATCGACGGTGTTCTGACCTTGCAACCCGGGGGTCGCTATCGTGTCGCGACGGGGATTGCCATCGCCCTTCCGTCGGGCTACGAGGCCCAGGTGCGACCTCGCAGCGGACTGGCCTGGAAGCATGGACTCACCCTGCTGAATTCCCCCGGCACCATCGACGCGGATTACCGTGGCGAGATCCAGGTGATCCTGATCCACCACGGAGACCAGCTGTTCAGCGTGAGACGGGGCGATCGGATCGCCCAGTTGGTGGTCCAACGGCTTCCGCGGGTCACCTGGCAGGCCGTCACGACCCTGCCGGAGACCGATCGGGGTGCCGGCGGCTTCGGCCACACCGGGGATCATTGAGGGTGGGGCTTCGATTCCAACCGCTCGGCAGCGGCTCCCGTGGCAACGCCGCGCTGGTCCAGTTCGGCGAAGCGACCCTGCTGGTCGATGCGGGGCTCTCGGCCCGTGCGATGACCCGTCGGCTCGTCGAGGCCGGTGTCGAGCCGTCGTCGGTCTCTGCCATCGTGCTCTCTCACGAGCATCAGGATCACAGCCGAGGCGCTCAGCTGTTTTCCCGCCAGCATCAGGTGACCGTGGCCTGTTCCAGGGCGACCCTGGAGGCGATGGACTGTTCGCCGGAACACTTCCATCGCTGGGAGTCGCTTCCGGCCGAGGGGAACCAGTGTGTGGCCGGCGTGAACGTGAGGACGTTCCCCGTTCCCCACGACGCGGCTCGTCCGGTGGGCTTCGTTCTCGAGCGAGACGGTCTGCGGGTGGGTGTGGCGACCGACCTGGGTCACGCCACGACGCTGGTGCGTCAGCGACTGCTGGGCTGCCACCTGTTGATGATCGAATCGAACTACGACCCGGTCCTGCTGAATCAGGGACGGTATCCGTGGCAGATCAAACAACGGGTCTCCGGTCGGATGGGTCACCTGTCCAACGCGGCGGCAGCGGCGTTGCTGGGCGAGGTGGTCGATGACCGCTGTTACGCCGTGGTGCTGGCCCATCTCTCCGAGAACAACAATCGACCCGAACTGGCACGACAGGCGGCATCCGGCGTGCTGGCCGAGAGGGGGTACGCGCGGGTTCGCATGCGTGTCGCATCGCCACGCGCTCTGACCCCCGCGCTGTGGTTGGATCATGACGGTGTTCGCGAAGAGGAGAGTCTACGTTGATCGATCGGTACACACGAAAAGAGATGGCCGCGCTCTGGAGCGAGGACTCCCGTCTCCGTAGTTGGTTGGACGTCGAGCTTGCGGTCTGTGAGGTCTTGACCCTCGAGGGGATCGTCCCCGAAGAAGACATGGCGGTGATCCGCGAGAAGGCCGACTTCGACATCGACCGGATCGCCGAGATCGAGGCGACCGTGGGTCACGACGTCATCGCGTTCTGCACCAGCGTCGCCGAGAAGGTCGGGCCCGCGTCCCGCCATATCCACTACGGCCTGACCTCGTCCGACGTGGTCGATACGGCCCAGGCCCTGCGGATCGTTCGCGCCACCGATCGATTGCTGGCCGGAATCGAAGCGATGCTGACGGTGCTGCGGAAGCAGGCCCTGGCCCATCGCCAGACCGTGATGGTCGGTCGGACCCACGGCATCCACGCCGAGCCCTACACGCTGGGTCTGAAGTTCGCGTCGTGGTATGCCGAGGCGCAGAGGAATCGCCAGCGGCTGACCGCCGTCCGCGAGGAGATCGCCGTCGGCAAGATCTCCGGGTCGGTCGGGACCTACGCCCACCTGGGACCCCAGGTCGAGGCGGCGGTTATGGAGCGCCTGGGGTTGAAGGCGGAGACCGTGTCGACCCAGGTCGTCGCAAGGGATCGCCTGGCTAATTACATGGGCGTGCTTGGCGTCCTGGCCTCGTCCCTGGACCGGATCGCCACCGAGATCCGCCACCTGCAACGGTCCGACGTGCGAGAGGTCGAGGAGCCATTCCGCGCCGGCCAGAAGGGCTCGTCGTCGATGCCCCACAAACGCAACCCGATCCGTTGCGAGAACGTCTCGGGGTTGGCCCGGGTGGTCCGCTCCAACGTCCAGGCGGCCCTGGAGAATGTTGCCCTGTGGCACGAGCGCGACATCTCCCACTCGTCGGTCGAGCGGGTGATCGTTCCGGACTCGACGACGCTCTGCGATTTCATGCTGTCCCGGATGACGTCGGTGCTGGACGGGCTCCACGTCTATCCCGAGCGGATGCAACAGAATATGCAGATCACCCGCGGGCTGGTCTTCTCTCAGGCGGTCCTGCTGGCGCTCACCGAGTCGGGGATGGCCCGGGACGATGCGTTTGCCATCGTGCAGCGGAACGCCATGCGGACCTGGGCCGGGGAGGGGTCGTTCCGGGAGCTTTTGGCCGCCGATGACGCGGTCCTCCAGGCACTGCCCGACGGACGATTCGAGGCCTGCTTCGAACCCGAGAAGTTTCTGCAGCACGTCGACACGATTTACGAGAGGACCTTTGGCGGCAAACAATAGCCAGGGTTCGCTATAATCTATTTTTGACCCGGGAGTCATTCACGCATGTGTGGGATCGTCGGCATCTTCGGCCACCCAGAGGCGTCGACGCTTGCCTACCTCTCGCTCTACGCCCTCCAGCATCGCGGTCAGGAATCTGCGGGGGTGGTCTCTGCCGTCGGAGAACAGTTCCACCGTCACGCGGGGATGGGTCTCGTCGACGAAGTCTTCGACGAGCAGATCCTGAAGGCGCTGCCGGGCACGGCCGCCATCGGTCATGTCCGTTACTCGACGTCCGGAGTCTCCGACACCTGCAACGCCCAGCCGCTCTTGCTGCGTCATCATCGTGGACCGATCGCCATCGCTCACAACGGAAACCTGGTCAACGCCGCGTCGATCCGAGGGCAGTTGGAGGAAGACGGTGCAATCTTCCAGACCTCCAGCGACACCGAGACGGTGCTGCACCTGACGGCACGCTCGCAGGCGGCGGACGTGGTCGACGCGTTGGTCGAGGCTCTTCGCCCGATGCGTGGCGCGTTCGCGATGGTCACGATGGTCGCCGGACGGCTGATCGCGGTTCGCGATCCGTGGGGGTTGCGCCCCCTGTCGATCGGTAAGGTGGACGGCGCCTGGGTCGTGGCCAGCGAGACCTGTGCCTTCGATCTTCTCGGGGCAACCCGTGTGCGCGACATCGAACGTGGCGAGGTCGTGGTCTTCGATGTCGGGGGGATGCATTCCTTCCGCCCGTTCGAGGCCGAACGTCCTGCGCCGTGTCTGTTTGAACATGTCTACTTTGCGCGCCCCGACAGCGACCTGTTCGGTCAATCGGTGCAACACGCACGAAAGAAGTTCGGCGAACAGCTGTATGCCGAACAACCGGTTGACGCGGATGTTGTCGTTCCCGTGCCGGACTCCGGCATGTTCGCCGCTCTGGGCTTTGCGGCGGCGTCGGGGATCCCGTTCGACCTGGGTCTGGTGCGCAACCATTACGTCGGGCGAACCTTCATCGAGCCAACCCAGAACATCCGCAACTTCGGTGTTCGCATCAAACTGAATCCGGTCCCGGAGATCCTCGAGGACAGGCGCGTCGTTCTGATCGACGACTCGATCGTGCGCGGGACGACGAGCCGCAAGATCGTCCAGCTCTGTCGGGATGCCGGCGCCCGCGAGGTTCACATGCGTATCTCCTGTCCGCCCACGACGGGTTCCTGCTTCTACGGAATCGATACACCGCACCCGGAAGAGTTGATCGCATCCCACAAGGACGAGGACGGCATCCGCCAGCATATCGGCGCCGACTCGCTGGGCTACCTCTCGCTGGAGGGGATGCTGACCGCCGCGGAGGAGCGACGGGACGAGGTCTGTACCGCCTGTTGGACCGGGGACCAACCCGTCGCGATCCCACCCACCGAGGCGGAACAGCTGAGGTTGTTTGAGAAGGCACGACGCTGATGGGTTGCGCGCGCCGTTACCGTGGCATAACCCGACGACCGCGCCGGACCCTATCCCCTGGGCGGTGCCGCGTACTATCGTGGATCGGGACGCCGAGGGGTGTCGCCAGGAGAGTCTCCCGTGTCGAAGACTGAACAGGACGAGACGACGCCACGCAAGGCGTGGACCTATCGGGACTCCGGTGTGGATATCGATGCGCAGGACCAGGCGCTAAGCCGCATCAAGGAGTTCGTCAAGTCGACACGGACGTCCGGCGTGCTATCCGATCTCGGTAGTTTTGGTGGGTTGTTCTCTCCCGACCTGTCGGGCATGGAGCAGCCGGTCCTGGTCTCCAGTGCCGACGGCGTCGGCACCAAACTGCAGGTCGCGTTTCGGACCGGGCGTCACGACAGCTGCGGCCGAGATCTCGTTCAGCATTGCGTCAACGACATCCTCGTTCAGGGTGCACGCCCCCTGTTCTTTCTGGACTACGTGGCGACGGGTGTCCTGGAGCCGGCCGTGTTGGCGGCGGTCGTCGAGGGGGTCGCAGGCGGTTGTCGCGATGCCGGCTGCGCGCTGCTGGGTGGCGAGACCGCGGAGATGCCGGGGTTCTACAAGGACGGGGAGTATGACGTCGCGGGGTTCATCGTCGGCATTGCGGATCGTGGGAAGATCCTCGACGGCAGCGCGGTCCGCGAGGGCGACGTTCTCCTGGGTCTGCCCTCCGCGGGTCTCCACACCAACGGTTATTCCCTGGCGCGCAAGATCTTCTTCGACGTCACGGGACACGACGTCGACGATGCCGTGGCGGGTCTTGACGAGACCGTCGGCGACATCCTGCTGGCACCCCATCTCTGCTATCTGAAGCCGTTGACGCCGCTGCTGGACGCCGATCGGATCCACGGCTTGGCCCACATCACCGGCGGGGGGCTGACCGACAACGTTCCGCGGGTCCTGGGCGACGGTCTTGGTGTTGAGATCCAGCTCGGCAGTTGGCCGGTGTTGCCGGTCTTCCGGTACATTCAGGAACACGGCAACGTCCCTACGGACGACATGTATCGCACCTTCAATATGGGTATCGGCATGGTCGTGATCTGTGGCGCGGACGACCTCGCCCGGGTTCAGTCCCATCTCGACCAGGTCGGTCAGGCACACCACACGATCGGTCGTGTCATCCGCGGCGACGGGCAGGTGCGGTATGTCGATGGAGCGTAGCCCGCGTCGTGTCGGCATCCTGCTCTCCGGGAGGGGGAGCAACATGGTGGCGCTGCTCGACGCCATGGCCGACGGTTCCATCGACGCCCAGCCGGCGGTGGTCATCTCCAATCGCCCCGATGCCGGTGGGCTTGAAATCGCCGCCGCCCGCGGGATCGCCACGGCGGTGGTGGATCACAAGCAGGTCAAACCCCGGGATCGTCACGAGCAAGAGTTGATCCGGATCCTGAAGGAGCACGCCGTCGATCTCGTCTGTCTGGCCGGTTACATGCGGCTTCTGACGCCAAGGATGGTGGGAGCTTTCCGTGGTCGGATCCTCAACATCCATCCTTCGTTGCTGCCGGCGTTCCCGGGTCTGCACGCGCAGCGCCAGGCCCTGGACCACGGGGCGTCGTTTGCAGGATGCACCGTGCACCTCGTCGACGAAAAGTGCGATCATGGACCGATCGTCCTGCAGGCCGTCGTCCCGATCCAGCCCGACGACACCGAGGAGACCCTCTCGGCCCGCATCCTCGAGCAGGAGCATCGCATCTATCCCGAAGCGCTGGCGCTCCTCGCCGCAGGTCGTCTCCGTGTGGAAGGACGACGGGTGCGGATCCTGGCCGCCACCCACTGACGTCTATCGCCCGGTTCCGCCGTCTCCTGACGATTCGAGAAGTCCACGATGTACGGTGCCAGGAGACAGGATCGGACCCGTCAGCGTCGTCGTCCGCGTCATCTGTGCGAACGGCTGCGTGGGCAGGGCGTCGAGGCCCTGACCCAGGACGAGCTGCTGGGACTGGTCCTGGCGCTTGAGGTGCAACCGGTCCAGCGGGCGCAGGCGGTGACCCGCATGATCGGGGAGCACGGCATCGAGGCCATCCGCGGCTGGCCCCTCGACCGTCTCCGCGCCGAGTCGGGGCTGCCGCTGGAGCCCGCCGCAAGGTTGCAGGCGACGGTGGAGTTGGGACGACGGCTCGTAGGCGACCAACCGGAACCCCGGCGTCCGCGGATCGGCGGCCCGTCCGATGCCTGGGGACACCTCAGGGAGCTGGGTCGGCAGACCAAGGAGCATCTGGTCGGGCTCTACCTGGATCCCCAGAACGGGATGATCCATCGCGAGACGATCTCCGTCGGCAGTCTGAACATCACCCGGGCCCATCCAAGAGAGATTCTTCATCCCGCCATCGTCCATCTGGCGTTCGGGTTCCTGCTGGCCCACAACCATCCGAGCGGCTGCCGGGACCCGTCGCCGGAGGATATCGAGTTCACCCGAAGCGTCGCGTCGGCGGCCGAACTGCTGGGTATCGAACTGTTCGATCATCTGGTCGTCACCCGCGACGGCTACACCAGCCTGCGGGAGCGGGGACTCCTCTGAGGCTTCCCGTGCAACGGTTTGTTAGAATCCCCGTCGATCCGGTCGCAACCCCATGAGGTCGTCTTGAGCCAATCGATTTTCGCCGACGTCGACGAGCAACTCGCACTCCTCGAGCGGGGCTCGGTGGACCTGTTCCGGCGTGACGAGCTGAAGCAAAAACTTCAGGACTCCCGCAAGAACGAGCGGCCGCTGCTGGTCAAGGTGGGCTTCGATCCGACGGCGCCGGATCTGCATCTCGGTCATACCGTGCTGCTGCGAAAGATGCGTCACTTTCAGGATCTCGGTCACCGGGTGATCTTCGTCATCGGCGACTTCACGGGACGCATCGGCGATCCCAGCGGTCGATCGAAGACGCGGCCGGCCCTGTCCAACGAGGAGATCCTCGCCAACGCCGAAACCTACAAGCGGCAGTGCTTCAAGGTCCTCGACCCCGACGAGACGGAGATTCGCTTCAACAGCGAATGGCTCGACGAGTTGGGCTCTGACGGCTTCGTTCGTCTGGCGGCACGCTACAACGTTGCGCGGATGTTGGAGCGCAACGACTTCAAGAAACGTTACAACGCCGGCCAGTCGATCTCGATTCACGAGTTTCTCTACCCGTTGGCCCAGGCCTACGATTCGGTCTATCTGAAGGCGGATGTCGAGCTGGGTGGCACCGATCAACTGTTCAACCTGAACGTCGGGCGGGATATCATGCCCGGCTACGATCTTCCGCCGCAGGTCGTACTGACGACGCCGCTACTCGAGGGACTCGACGGCATCGAGAAGATGTCCAAGTCTCTCGACAACTACGTCGGTGTCGAGGAGGACCCCGTCCAGGTTTTCGGCAAGTTGATGTCGATCAGCGACGACCTGATGTGGCGTTACTACGAGCTCTGTACGGATGTATCGCTGGACGGCATCGCGGAGATGCGAAGGTTGTCGGAAGACGGCACGCTCCACCCGAAGAAGGCCAAGGAGGGGCTGGCCGCACGAATCATCGCCGGGTTCCATGGCGAGGCGGCGGCACAGAAGGCGCGGGAAGAGTTCAGCCGGGTCTTCCAGAACAAGGGCACACCCGAGGACGTCCCGGAGTTCACCTTCGCTGTCGGCGACGGCAAGACCTTCCTGCCACAACTTCTGGCGGACACCCGACTGGCCAGTTCCAAGACCGAGGCCAACCGTCTTCTCAAGCAAGGCGCAGTGGCCATCGACGGGGAGCGGGTCGGCGAGGGCACGTTCGAGCGGGCGGTCGCCGGGGGGGACGCCTGGCTGGTCAAGGTGGGCAAGCGCCGCTTCGCGCGCATCCGCTTCGAGGGTTAGTCCGCGGGGATCCAGCGGTAGGTCAGAAGGTCCAGCGTCCCGTTGTCACGAAAGGCGATCCCTTCCTCTTCCAGTAGCGCTCGCTGAAGTCCCCGGGGGCTGTCGGCAAGTCGATCGGTGGAGCAGCCTCCGGTCGCGTTGACCACCCGTTGCCAGGGGACATCCGACGGGCAGCCATTCAGCGCCCAGCCCACCGCACGGGGCGAGAGTCGATCCTCGATCTCGTTGGCGATCTGTCCATAGGTCATGACGTGACCGCGTGGGATTCGGCGGACCATCGCATAAACCGCCGCGAAGGCACCCGTGCCGGCTTCGGCGGTGTCGCGTTGATCCCCGTGCAGACGGTCCGCGGTCCGGATGGGCCTCGGCTTACGCTTCATCGGATCCTCCTGGGCCGGTAATCTCTCGACGGTCGAGTATATTGGAGTAGACGACGTTTCCCGGTAGGAGATCGAGGCGTGGGGCGGAAGATTCGCGGACTCTGGATCGTCGTGGGGCTCGGCCTGGGGCTCCTGCTCTCGCCTGGCTGTGGCCCCTCGGCACCCGAAGCGCTCGGACCGATCCCTCGGCCGGCGGATATGAGTGCCCTGGATTCGACCGTCGCCGCTCTGGTGCAACAGATGCTCCTGGACGTCGAGAAGGACACGTCCAACCCGGAGCCACGGACCCGGCTGGCCATGGTCTATCAGGCCAACGAGCTGTTCGTAGAATCGGCGGCGACTTTCGTGCAGTCCCTGACCCTGGACGCCGAGCAGCCGGTGGCGTGGTACCACCTGGCTCGACTCCAACATCGCGAAGGCGATCTGGAGGCGGCCATCGAGTCGATGGGACGCTCCATCGCGTTGCAGCCGGACTACGTCCCCAGCTACTGGCGTCGTGGCGGTTGGCATTTCGAACTGGGCGATGTGGATCGTGCGGCGACGGACTTCGATCGCGCGCTCGAACTGAACCCCGGAAACGTGCAGGCCCGCCTGGGTCGTGTGCGCGTGACCCTCGAGAAAGGGCAGGCCGAAGAGGCGCTGGTCGCGGCCCGGGAGATCCTGCGAAAAGATCCCACCCATTCGTTGGCCAACCTGCTGGCTGGCAACGCCTACCGGCAGCTCGGCGACATGACGCGGGCCGAGTACCACCTCAAGCGGGGCGGCGGATCCCAGGTCATCCGTGACGATCTCTGGAGCAACGACGTCCTGCGTTATCGCGTGGGCTACGGTGCCCAGGTCCAGTTGGCGATCCAGCTGGCCAACGACGGGCAGAACGACGTCGCGTTGCAGATGCTGCAGTCCCTGCGTGAGCGTAACCCCGACGACGTCCGTGTGCTGGCACAGATGGGGCAGGTCCTGATGCGGCTCGGGAAGAACGAGAAGGCCCTCGTCGTCTTACAGGACGCGCTGGACCGTCACCCCGAGAACCCGAGGGTCCATCTGGAGCTGTCGGCCTACTACTACGTGACCCGTGACGCGGCCGGCGCGTTGCGTCACGCCGAACGATCCATCGAGTTGCGGCCGGAGCAGAGCCTCGCCCACATCCGCAAGGGGACCGCGCTCCGTGCACTGGCGCGGAACGAGGACGCGGTGGACGCTCTCGAGGAGGCGCTACGACTCGATCCGGGGAATCCGCGGGTTCTGGAGACGCTGGGCGACTGCCTGGCTACGCTCAAACGTTGGGAGCCGGCGGCCGAACGCTACCAGGAGGCGCTCCAGCAGCAGGATCAGGATGCCGACCTTCATGTTCGTTACGGGCTGGTGATGTTGTTCGCCGGCAATCCCGCCGTCGCCGAGACCGCGCTGGTGCGTGCGTTGGAACTGGGGCCGAGTCAGCCGGACCGTGTCAACCAATTGCTCCAGCAGTCCAGGCGACAGCAGCAAGAGGGTGGCGGTGCGGGATAGTTGTCTTAAGTTGCTCGTGACGTGCTCGTTGCTCGGGACGTTGGCCTGTACGCCGCCGACGGAGCCCCAGGAAGACACGCCGGAGCCGTGGTTCCAGGAGGATGCCGCAGCCCGCGGTCTGACTTTCGTCCATCGCTCGGGTCACGATGGTCGCTACCTGATGCCCGAGGCGGCGGCCGGTGGCGGCGGTCTGTTCGACATGGACAATGACGGTGACCTGGACGCCTATCTGGTGCAGAGCGGCAGTCTCACCGACCCCGCAAAACGAACCCCCGGAAACCAGCTATTCGAGAACCTCGGCGACGGTCGCTTCCGCGAGGTGCAGGACAGCGGCGCAGGCGCCGGCAGTGGTTACGGGATGGGTGTCGCGTGCGGCGACGTGGACGATGACGGCGATGTGGATCTTTATGTCACCAACTTCGGACCCAACACGCTGCTGCTGAATGACGGTAGCGGCAAGTTCGTCGACGCCACCGACGTCGCCGGTGTGGGGCATGACGGTTGGGGCACCAGCGCGGGCTTCTTCGACTACGATCGTGACGGCGACCTGGATCTCTTCGTGGCCAACTACCTGAACTGGCAGGAGTCCACGGAGCTGGACTGCGCCAACCCGATGGGGGAGCCGGACTACTGTAGCCCGCTGAACTACGACTCACCGTCGATGGATACTCTCTATCGCAATGATGGTGAAGGACGATTCACCGATGTGACGGTGGCCGCCGGTCTCGATGCGGGCTTCGGCAACGGGCTTGGTTTTGTGTTCGGCGATTTCAGCGGCGACGACTGGTTGGATATCTTCGTGGCCAACGACGGGATCGGCGATCAGTTATGGGTCAACCAGCAGGACGGGACGTTCATCGACCGTGCATTGGTGGCGGGGGTTGCGGTCGACCTGGAAGGTGGCGTGCCGAAGGCCGGCATGGGTGTGACTGCAGGAGACGTCGACGATGACGGCGACCTGGACCTGATGGTCTGTAACCTCGTGGACGAGACCGACTCGGTCTATCGGAACGAGGGGGAGTACTTCTCGGATGTGACGGCCCGTACCGGCCTGGGACTCGTCAGCCGTCGCTACACACGCTTCGGGCTCGGCTGGGTGGACTTCGACCTGGACGGCGAGTTCGATCTCTTTCAGGCCAACGGCAAGGTGATGCGTTCGCCATCGAGTCTTGCCGAGGACGGCTTCGCCGAGATCAACCTCCTGTTCAAGGGCAGAGACCAGGGTTCCTTCGATGAGGTCCTTCCCCGGGGCGGGACCACCGAACCCCTCATCGCGGCCAGCCGGGCGGCGGCATTCGGCGACATCGACGACGACGGGGCTCCCGATATCCTGGTCGTGAACAAGGACCAGCGGGCGCATCTGCTGATGAACGTCCACGAGGATGTCGGCAACTGGGTCCGCTTTCGTGTGTTGGAGCGGTCCGGTCGGGATGCCGAGGGGGCCGTGTTGTTCGCCTCGGTCGGCGATCACACCGAACGTCAGGACGTTCGCTCCGGTTACAGTTACCTCGCCTGCAATGACCCGAGGGTGACCTTCGGGCTGGGTGAAGCCACGAAGATCGATGCCCTCGAGATCCTGTGGGTCGACGGCACGCGACAGACGTTAGGCGCGTTTGACGTCAATCAAACCCACACGATCCAACGGGATTAGGAGCAGCTGGACCCCGTCGTCGAAGCCCGGCAGGGCGAAGACGGTGCGGGTCGCAGGGTGCCATCCGAGTCGACCCCCAGCCCACCTTCGCGGGAGGCGTCGTGGGGGACCACCAGATAGAACCGATCCGCACCGGACGGAGTGAGCACTTCTTCGAGATCGAGGCCGGCGTCGCAGACGGCCGCCGTCACCTGGTACTGGCCGCCACGAAGCGTGGCCAGACTGCCCTCGTAGACCGTATAGCCGGAGATCGACGTCGAGCAGCCGGCCTCCCAGCTGACACGCACGTCGCCGAAGCCGCTGGGTTCCAGACGCAACGAGCCGAGGTCAATATCGCCGGGCTCGGTAGGCGACGCCGCGACGATCTCGAAGGAGCTGTTGGAGACGTCGTCGCTACAGAACTCGTCGTACAATGAGGGATTCGCGCCCATGCGTGCGGGACGGACGACCCGCACCCGCATGTCGGTGCCCGGCGTGTCGGGAACCGTCCAGTCGTACCAGCCGTCGTTGGCGGTGCCGTCGGCGATCGTGCTCCAGGCTTGACCGCCGTCTGTGGAAAGTTGCAGTCGGACGCTTCCGGGGTCGCCGCTGCTCTCTGCGCTGGCGCTCCACTGGATCCCATACGTCTCGCCGACGGTCAGCTGTTCGCCGCCGTTCGGTGTGACCATCCCCACCGCGTGTGGGTAGTGACAGTGGGCGGCGTCGAGATCGTCGTCACCCAGACGCGGGCCACGACCGCCGTAGGCCGACGACCGCATCAGCGCGTCGAAGACCCAGGAGTGACCCAGACCGATCCCATGACCGAGCTCGTGAGCGGCGACCTCCGCCAGGTTGTCGGCGTCACCGAGGAAGCACGAGAAGTTATTGTTGAAGATGACGTAGAGACGCAGCACGGGGTGGAAGTTGACGCCGTTGACCATGCCGGCCATGGAGGTGGTTCGCCAGTAGCCGCCGATGGCGAGGACGCCGGAGCAGCCGCTGGGATTGCTGATGTCGTTGTACGGATCATCGAACAGGATGACGCTGCGGTCGGGATAGGCGGCGGCCGGACTCTGTGCGTGGGTCGCGACGAAGTTGTCGTTGCCGTTGCCGAGGGATAGCAGCAGGCGGGACTCGGGGACATCATTCCACGCATCGAAGGCGCGGACCATCTCGGCCGTCGCCTGGGCGTCGTTGCCGAGGGGGTTGCCTGTCGGGTCCACGTCGATCACGACGGCGCTGCCGCTGTCGGACTGAACCCAGCGCGCGGGGTTGCTGGAAGATAGCGCCACGAATCGCGGGCGAAGATCCTGGTCGTCCAGTTCGTAGGTCGTCAGGTCGGAGGCAAAGCCGCGGTCGGTGGCCGGTGTGGGCTGCCACTCCTCGATCCGTTGCCAGTCGATGGCGTCGTACTCCACCGGTCGTGGTCGCCAGTTGTCGGTCGACGCGGCCGATTCCAGACGACCCTGACGCTGATGTCGAGGCGTCGCCATGCTGGCGGTCAGGGAGACCAGCGACCGCTTGTCGATCTCCTCGACCGGGGCCACGTCGTCGTCGCCGTCGCGTAGCGGTGCGCGGAAAATCCGACCACGATCGGCCAGGTCTCGACGGGCCGGCTCGACGTCATCGCTGTCGGATCCCGCAAGGCTGTACTTACCGTAGAACATACCGACGGTTCGCAGGGCGCCGTCGTCCGCGGCTTCGAGAAAGACGAAGACACGCTCGCCGACCGTGTAGTGGGGGGCGGCGTCGATCTCGAGGACCAGATCGCCGGCAACGCCACCCGCTTCGCGCACGGTCAAACCTGTCAGGTCTGCGGGTCCGCGATGGACCTGATCGATGTCGAGATCGATGTAGGTCGCCACCCGCAGACCGTTGGCGTCGGGCCCCGACGCGATCCGGGTGACCTGGCCTTCGACGACGACGGTTGCGCGCTCGGCCAACGCCTCCGGTGTCATATAGATGGACGTGGAGGCGGCCACCGGAGCCAGGGCGACGCCGAGCGCCCACACGAGGCAGATGAGAGAGGTGTTGCGTCGCACGAAGTGTCCCCGTTGCTTGTGTTATCGCAAAACTAACGTCCCGGTCCGGGGCCAAACGATGTCCATGTCGAAAGGTCCGGGGCCCCGGTCGGCAGAGTCGGCATTCGACGATCCGGAAAAGCCCGACGGTCACAACTTGCCCCGGGGAGGGGGGTTCGCTAGGGTGGGCGAGTGGCACCCTCGCCTCCGGGAGACGCCTTGAAATCCACACTCGAATGGCTGGAGTGCTCCCGTTGCAAGGCGGCCTTCGACGTCGATCGTCTGCAGACCGTCTGCACGCATTGCCGGAGTGTGCTGCTGGCGCGGTACCGGTTGGACGAGGCCGCCCGCACACTGGATCGCGGCTCCCTGACCGGTCGCGCCAACAACCTCTGGCGCTACCGCGAGGTGCTACCGGGAGGCTCGGACGTCCTGACCCTCGGCGAGGGGCTGACGCCCTTGCGCCGCGCCAGCTTCATCGGTACGGCGAACGGCATGAACCAGCTGTGGATCAAGGACGAGTCGGTCAACCCGACGGGATCGTTCAAGGCCCGCGGGATGGCGACCGCGGTCACGATGGCTCGAGAGCTTGGAGCCCGGCATCTCGCGTTACCGTCGGCGGGAAACGCCGGTGGGGCGGCGGCGGCCTACGGTGCGCTGGCCGGTCTGGCGGTGGATCTGTACCTGCCGGTGTGGACCCCGGAGCCCTTCCGACTGGAGGCGGCGGCCCACGGTGCCACGATCCATCTGGTCGATGGCGATATCGCCGACTGTGGCGTCCACGTCCGCGAGGGCAAGGCACGTCACGGCTGGTTCGACCTGTCGACACTCTGGGAGCCGTATCGACTAGAGGGCAAGAAGACGATGGGCTACGAACTGGCCGAGCAGCTGGACTGGAAGCTACCGGATGTCATCGTCTATCCCACCGGTGGCGGCACGGGTCTGATCGGCATGTGGAAGGCGTTCGAGGAGATGGAGCAGCTCGGGTTGATCGAAGTCGGCCAGCGTCCCCGGATGGTCGTCGTGCAAGCCGAGGGCTGTGCACCGATGGTGCGGGCCTTCGAGGAGGGTGTCGAGCGGGCGACCCGCTGGGAGAACCCGCGGACCTACGCCAGCGGCCTGAGGGTTCCGGCGGCGATCGGCGATCATCTGATCCTGCGGGCGGTCCGCGACTCTCGGGGCACCGCGTTGGCGGTCACCGAACGCGAAATGGCCAAGGCTCAACTGGCGATCTGTCGTGGCGAGGGGATCTTCGCCGCGCCCGAGGGGGGTGCCACCCTCGCGGCCGCCCAGAAGCTCGTGGACATCGGTTGGATCGATTCCCATGAGACCGTCGTCCTCTTCAACACGGGCAGCGGGTTGAAGTATCCGGAGATTCCCGGCCTGCGGGTTCCCTGAATCGGGATTACGATACACTTCCATCTCTAGCGGGAGGCGCCTTGCGCGACCGAATCTTCGTCGAAGGAATCAAGTTTCACGGCTACCACGGCCTGACGCGGATGGAGCGTGAGGTCGGCTGTCGCCTGTCCATCGACGTCTCGCTGACCTTCGACCTTGAGGCCTCCGGTCGCGGAGACAATGTGCATCGGACCATCGACTACCGCAAGGTCCACGCGTGCGTGATCGAGCTCGGTCGCGGTTCTTCGCACAAGTTGCTGGAGTCGTTCGCCGTCGCCGTCCTCGATCGCTTGTTCGACGACTTCGCCGCCGAGGAGATCCGCATCACGGTCCGCAAGGAGACCCCGGTGTTGGACGGCATCGTGGATTCGGTCGGTGTCGAGATCTTTAGGGATCGCAAGGCCTGGAACCGGAATCGCGAATGAAGGTCCGACGACGATTCCCGTTCGAGGCGGCTCATAAGCTTCCCAATCATCCGGGCAAGTGCAAAGAGCTCCACGGCCACTCCTACAAGTTGTTCGTCACCGTCGATCGCGAGGTCGATGCCGAGAGCGGCATGGCCATCGACTTCTCCGACCTGAAGACCATCGTCCGCGAGCACGTCGTGAATCGGTTGGATCATCGCTACATCAATGAGATCATCGACAACCCGACCGCCGAACGGATGGCGGTCTGGTGCTGGCAGCAACTGACGAGAGGTCTCGACGGACTGGTCGAGATCGAGCTCCACGAGACGGAGAACTGCTCCGTGATCTATCGAGGCGAGTAACCGATGGACCTGAAGAAGATGGAAGAGGGGATCCGCATGTTCCTCGACGGTATCGGCGGCGGCTTCGAGGCGGACGATCGCGAGCGGACACCCGAGCGAGTCGCACGGGCCTGGCGCGACGACCTGGTCTCCGGCTACGACCTCGATCCGGGCGAGGAGCTCACGTGGACTCCATGCGCCGCTGACGAGGGGTTGGTCCTTGTGCGTGACGTGCGCTTCGCGTCGATCTGTGTCCATCATCTGCTGCCGTTCTTCGGCACGGCGGATGTGGCCTACCTGCCCGGTCGGCGTCTTGCCGGACTGAGCAAGATCGGCCGCGTTCTCGACGCTCACTCCCGTCGCCTGCAGACCCAGGAACATCTCACGCGTGGCGTCGTCGACACGCTTGTCGAGGTGCTGGAGCCGCGAGGCGTCCTGGTCGTGTTGCACGCGGAGCATACCTGCATGTCGTTGCGTGGCGTGCGGAAGGAAGGTAGCCGGATGACCACGATGCGGGGCGCCGGTCTGTTGGCCGAGGGCGCCCGTCGTGACGAAGCGCTCGCACTGATCGCGGGGCATCGCGGGTGAGACGGCTCGTCGTCTTCTTGCTTCTGTTGTTGTACGGGCTCTCCGGGCAGGTGTTCGGGGATACCGTCGACGATGCGCTCGCTCGTCGTGCGGCGGCGCTCGGCGAGAAGACCCCCAGGATGCGGATCGGCCTCGATGAGGGTGCCACGCTGAGGGTCGCCGGCTCCGGTTTTCGTGTCATCGATCCCGTAAGCGGCGCCGATGTCTGGCGGGATCGCTATCGCGGTGAGTTGCGGTTCGTCGCGGAAGACCCGGCGGACCCTGCAGGCGCGAGTGCGACGTCAACGGATCGGCGTCAGAGTGTCTTCCGCGTCCAGGTTGCCGCCTTCGGTGGACGGGATGCCGCCGAGGCGGAGCTGGAGAAGCTGACAAAGCAATTCGGTGTCAGCGGTGTGGTTCGCGAAGACGTGGACCGTGGCAACTGGCGTGTTCGCCTGGGGGAGTCGGAACGCCGGGCGGGCCTTCAACCCCTGGTCGATCGGCTACGGGTCGCCGGACTCGGCTCGATCTGGATCGCCGAGGAGCCGTTACGCGAGGCGGCCCGCTTCCGTATCCGTCTTGTCGATGAGAGCTATGCCTCCCAGGTCCTGGATCTGGGGCGGGTGGCGATCGTCCCGATCGGCAGCGCGGGGGTCAAGGTCGAGGATGTGGCGTATCGCGGTCTGGTCGAGGTGCGTACCACCGGCTTCGGGACCCTGCAGGCGATCAACTGGATCCATCTCGAACGTTACCTGCGTGGTGTGGTGCCCGCCGAGTTGGGGCCGGAGGTCTGGCCCGAACTCGAGGCGCTGAAAGCGCAGGCGGTCGCCGCACGGACCTATGCCTGGGCCAATCGTAATCAGTTTGCCGATCGTGGTTTCGATATCTGTTTCACGCCGCGCTGTCAGGTCTACAAGGGGCTGCGCGCGGAGCATCCGCTCTCCGATCGCGCGTTATCGCAAACCCGCGGGGAGGTCCTGGTGCATGGCAAGCAGCCGATCGATGCCAAGTACACGGCGACCTGTGGCGGCCACACGGAGAATGGCGGACTGATCTTCCCCGAGCATCTCGACTCGAAGTACCTGACCGGTGTTCCCTGTCGCGCCGAGGAGGATGCGATGGCCAGCCTGCGTGGCACGGTGGTCGGTCGTGACTTGACCGCCGTCAAGGACGAGACCGGTCGGGATGTTTCCCGGGACCACGGTTTGCTGGTCGCCGCCGGTGTGCTGAAGGACGGCGCCAGCTTGCGAGACGCGACACGCAGACTGGCGTCCCTGGCGGGGCGTCCGGCGCCGCAGGGACCCGAGCCGTCGACGGCCACACTCGGAGCCTCCTCCGAGCAGCTGTTGCGGGACCTCGGCCTGGCGCCACGACTCGATCTCCTCGTGGCAGACGCCGACGTGCCGGCGCTTCTGAGGGATGCCGAGGTCGAGAGCCTGCCGGCGACGCAACAGCGGGCGCTGGCCTACCTGGTTTCTATCGATGCCCTCAGCTCTCACGGCGACGGACGCTACCGGGCCGGAGAGGCGACGCAGATCCGACGCCTGGTCCCGGCGCTGGCGCGGCTGGGGGAGAGCTACAAGGCGTTCCGTCTGAAGAAGGCGGTCGTCTCCGGCCTGGGGAAGACGAGTGTGAGGGTCATCCGCGGGAAGTCCGAGGTCCGTGTCGAGTTGGCGTCCAGTCCGACGCTACTGGGTTGGTCCGGTGGGCATCCGGTGCCCGTCGATCAACTGGAGTTGTGGCCCGGCGATCGGATCCGTTATCGAACCGATGCGCGGGGCGCCATCGACTTCCTGGAGCTGAGACCCCCAGTCAAGGGCACGTCGGACGATCGCAGCGGACGGCTCTACAAGTGGCAGGTTCGCAAGACCCGTCGTCAGCTGGAACGAACCATCAACCGTCGACTGTCGATCGGGACGCTGAAGGATCTGAAGGTGATCAAGCGGGGTGTGTCCGGTCGTGTCGTCGAACTCGAACTCGTCGGCAGCAGCGGCTCGAGTCGTGCGATCGGTTTCGATGTGCGGAGGGTCCTGGACCTGCGCGAGATCCTGACGGTGATCGAGATCCAGCGCGCCACGGACGGATCCATCGAGGCCGTGCTGTTCACCGGTAAGGGCTGGGGGCACGGTGTCGGGATGTGTCAGGTAGGTGCCTATGGCATGGCCCTCCGCGGTGCGGGCTATCGGAAAATCCTCGCGCACTACTACCGGGGCACCGAAATCGAGAAGATCGGCGATTTCCCGTAAACTCACCCCAAAACAGGTAGTGAACTCCCACCTCCCGGAACCTATATTCCATGAAGAGTCTGTCCAGGAGGCACTCCGTGGGAAGCACACTTCGATTGTTAGGACTGATCGCGATGGCAGCCGGTGCCTGGCTGTTGATCGCCGAGGAGGCGTCGCTCATGCAAAGCGACGAATTCTTCCAGTTCACCGGCCCATTACTGATAGGCGGAGCGGTCGCTTTCGTCGGTGGGCTCCTGCTGACGGTGCTCTCGCCGGTTGCCCGTACAATGTCCGGGAGTCGTTGCGCACGTTGTAGCGCAGCCGTACCGCGAGGGCAGACGTATTGTGCCGATCACCTGCGAGCCACGGTCCAGGAATATCAGGACCGTCTGCATTCTCAGCGTCGCTAGCGTCCCCACTCCTCATCATCTGTGGTCCGACCGGTAGCGGGAAGACCGAAATCGCGATCGAGGTCGCGAAGGCCGTTGACGGCGAAATCGTCGGCTGCGATGCGTTGCAGGTGTACCGACGCTTCGACATCGCGACGGCCAAGCCCTCCGACGCGCAGCGGGCCGAGGTGCCCCATCATCTGGTCGACGAAGTTGAGCCGGGCGAGTTGTTCACGTTGGCCCGCTACGTCCGCCGGGCCGAGACGGTGATCGCCGAGATCGTCGACCGGAAACGACAGCCGATCATCGTCGGCGGGACCGGGATGTACCTGAGAGGGCTCCTGCGTGGCATCGTCGATGCGCCGTCTCGGGATGAAGCGCTGAGAGAACGGCTCTACGGCCTGCGGGAGCGCTACGGCGCCGAGCGACTCTATCGTCTGCTGCGGTGTTGGGATCCCGAGAGTGCCGGCCGTCTGCACGCCGCCGACGGGCAGCGGACCATTCGGGCCCTCGAGCTCCTGCTGTCGGAGGGCCCCAGCTGGAGCCGACGGCTCGAGCAGCAGGGGACCTGGGCCGCCGGCGCCGAGCGATTCCCCAATGCCAAGTTTGCGCTGCAGTTCGATTCGCAGCGATTGGCCCGTCGCCTGGAAGAGAGGGTCGATGGGTTCTTCGCGGCCGGGTTGCTTCAGGAGGTCGAGGCGATCCTGGCCGACGGGATCCCGGAGAGCGCCAGTGGGTTCAAGGCCATCGGTTATCGAGAGATCCTGCAATGCCGGCAGGCGGGCCAGGATCCACGGTCGGCGTTACCGACGATCCAACGGAACACAAGACGCTACGCGAAGCGTCAACGCACCTGGTTCCGGAGCGAGCCCGGCGTGATCTGGCTGGACGCGGAACGACCCGCCGAGGTCGTCGCGGGAGAGATCGTGACCCACTGGACGGCCAACCCCCACCCCCCTTGACAAGAAACCCACGTCTACCGTGGTATACTCCGCGCGCTCGAATCCATCGTATGGGAGGACGCGGATGGAAGGGGAGTCTAGAAACCTTCAGAACGACTTCTTCAACGCGGCTCGTAAAGCGCGTTCGGTCGTCACTGTGTTTCTCAGCAACGGCAAGAAGCTGACGGGTCGCGTCAAATCCTTTGACAAGTTCACGGTCTTGCTGGAAGGACACCAGGGGGAACTCCTGGTGTTCAAGCATGCGGTCTCGACGGTCAGCCCCAACTCGGCCGCCGGTCGATCCGAGGCCGCCGCCCGTCCCGCCGCAGCGACTGTGGACGGGTAAGGGTGCCGGCTAGGGGTGACGGTTAGCGTCTGAAGAAACCGCGCTTGGGTTCGGCCCCGACGGGCTCGGCAGTCTTCGACGAGGGCTCGCCGCCCGTGGCTGTGGTCCCCGACAGGTCGCGGATGCGGTCGTTCAGTCGCTCGATCTTCGTCTCGTACTCGGTCCGCACCAGCTTCATCTGCTGCGCCAGACGGGAGTTCTCGTCGCGAAGTCTTTCGACAGCGCCGTCGTTGGAATCGACATGCTCGCTGTTCTGCGCCAACGCCTGCTGCAGCCGTTGGATCTCTTCGTCCTTGGCGTCCAGGTCGGTCTTGTGACGTTCCTGGGACTCCTCGTAACGTTGACGGATCTCCTGCAACTCGAGGATCTTGGAAAAATCGCCTAGTGGTTGGCCCATGTCATCTCCCCCATCGACGGGATTCTCGGACTGGTAGAGGAACTTGCGTAGGATCAGATCGAGGTCGCCTGGATTGCTGGAAGAGGCCAGGGCGGTCTCGACACTGACAGCCCCGTTCAACACCAGAGCCGCCGTCGACTGGTTCATCGACTGCATGCGGTAGTAGGAGACGGAACTCTCGAGTTCCTCTTCGAGCGCCTCCAGGTTTCCTTCCAGAATCAGTTTGGAGACCCGCGGCGAACGGCGGAGGATCTCGATGGCTGCGACGAGTCCCTGGCCATCCTTTCGCTCGATCAGTTTCATCGACACGACCGCCTGTAGGACGTTGGCCAGCTGCTGGCGGATCTGTCGGTGATTACCGGAGGGGAAGCTGTCGATCAGTCGATCGATGGTCTGAACGGCACCGTTGGTGTGAAGCGTGGAGAAGACCAGATGGCCGGTCTCGGCCGCGGTCAAGACCGTCGACATCGTCTCGGCGTCCCGCATCTCGCCGACCATGATCACGTCGGGGTCCTGTCGCAGGGCGTTGCGTAACGCGTGGCTGAAGCCCGGCGTGTCGCAACCGATCTCTCGCTGGGTGACCGCGCCGAGGTTGTCATTCAGTAAGAACTCGATCGGATCCTCGACGGTCACGATGTGAACCAGTCGGGTATCCGCCACCCGTCGCATCATCGCGGCCAATGTGGACGACTTGCCGGCACCGGTCGGTCCCGTGATCAGGACCAAGCCTTGCGGTAGTTTCGTGAACTCCTCGACCACCGGTGGGAGCGACCAGTCCTCGAGGGACGGGAAGTCAAACGGCACACGGCGGAAGATCGCCGAGAGCGTGCCGCGTTGATGGAATACCGACGCGCGAAAACGGGAGACACCGGGAACGCTGTAACCGAAATCGACGGCCTGCATATCTTTCAGGGCGGCCCGTTGCCGATCGGTGAGGATCTTGTCCAGCATCGTCGGGATCGCGTCCGGCGGAACCGGGTCGGTCTTGAGCGGCAACAGCTTGCCGTTCAAGCGCAGAAGCGGTGGGCGTGCCGGTTTCAGATGGAGATCGGAGGCCTGCTTCTCGACCATGAAGCGAAGCAAGTCGTCGATGTCCAGAAGGTCTAATTGCATGGTCGATTCCGTAGGGGAGTCCTCCATCCGGACCCGCTTCTCGAACATAGGTCCGGCCTAAACAGGCCGCAACTACGGGAGTTTGACCGTGAAGCCGTAAATGGTCTATAAATCAGCACTTTCGAGCGATAGGCGAGGCATGTGAACGCCAAGAGACTGCTGGCAAACCTGAATCTTGCCAATCAGCTGACCTTTCTACGGTTGGCGGCCGTCCCGTTCTTCATCCTCTCGATCCTCGAGGGTCGCTTCGACCTGGCGCTGTTGATCTTTGTCGGTGCCGCCGTGACGGACTTCCTCGACGGTTGGACCGCGCGGGTCCTGAACGCCGGCACGCCGCTGGGTGCCTGGCTCGACCCCGCGGCCGACAAGCTGCTGCTGACCTCGGCGTTCATTCTGTTGACCGACTATCCGCGGATGTTCCAGGACATCGACATGGTGGCCCGCCTGCCGGTGTGGCTGACGGTTCTGACGATCTCTCGTGATGCCTGTATCGTCGGCATCGCGTTCATCCTCACGATCACCCACGCACAGCGTCGCTTCAAGCCTTCGATCTGGGGCAAGCTGACCACCGCCGTCGAGTTGATCACCATCGGTGGCTTCCTGCTGGCCAACGCGCTGCAACGCACGGGCCTGTTGTTGGAGATCGCGATCTGGACGACGCTGACGTTGACGCTGATCTCCGGTTTCCACTACATGATCCGCACGATCCGCATGTTGCAGCAGGACGGAACGGCCGCTCCACCCGGACCCCATGACTGACTCCCTGCGTTTCGACGACGCCACATCGTCGGCACTGGGTTTCGCAGAACTACTGGACTGGCTGGCGAAACGGGCGGTGACACCACCGGGTCGCGAAGCGCTCCTTTCCTTGCGGCCGCACACCGATCGAGCCCGGCTGGAGCAGGTCTTCGACGGGATCGACGAGCTTCGACAGTTTCGTCAGGGACTGGGGCGGCTCGTGCCGCGGGGGCTTCCCGATCCCATGCCTAGCCGTCGTCTGCTGGCCAGCGGGGATCGCGGGCTGGATCCGTCGGCCCTGCGCGCGCTGGCCGGGTTCCTGGTCGGCTCGGGCAAGGTCAGAGAGCGTGCCGACGATCTGTCGGTCGAGCAGTGGCCGGTCTTGCGCAGCGCGTTGGATGCGATCCCTACCGGGTTGCTGCCGCTGGCCCAGGAGATCCTGAAGGGGGTCGATCCCGACGGCAACCTGACCGACAGCGCCAGCCCCGAGCTGGGGCGCATCCGCCGTCGGCAGCGGGAGTCGGCCGGTCGCCTGCAGAAGATGCTGGAAGGCTGGATGCGGGAGCCGGCTCGGGCGGTGCACCTGCAGGATACCTTCGTCACCCAGCGCAATCAGCGGTTCGTGGTTCCGGTCAAGACCGATTCCAGCGGACAGGTGGCTGGCATCGTCCACGACCACTCGTCGACGGGATCGACCCGTTTCATCGAACCGCTGGAGACCGTCGAGCTTAACAATGAGCGCGTTCAGCTAAGGGATCGTGAGCGGGAGGAAGAGCGCCGGATCCTGCTGGAGTGGAAGGGCGCTCTGCTGGAGCAGCTGGACACCATCGATCGCAACGTGGAACAGATCGCGATCCTCGACGGGCTCGAGGCTCGGGCCGAGTTTGCCGATCGGTTGGAGGGCTGTCGCCCGTCGTTCGGCGAGAGCGCGGCCCTGTCGGCCGAGGGTCTCCGTCATCCTCTGCTGATCCGTCACTTCGAAGGCGAGTCGCGGGAGGTCGTGCCCCTCGAGATCACCGTCGATGCCGAGACGCCTCTGCTGGTCATCTCCGGTCCCAACGCGGGTGGCAAAACTGTGGTGTTGAAGAGTCTCGGTTTGGCGGTGTTGATGGCGCAGTCCGGGATTCCTCCGCTCGCGACGCGGCTTGCGGCCCCGATCTACGAACGACTGTTCGCCGACATAGGCGATCATCAGTCGATCGACGACGACCTGTCGACCTACTCCGGTCACGTGGCCTCGCTGCGCACGGTCGTCGAGCAGGCCGCACCGCGCTCGTTGCTGTTGATCGATGAGATCGGTTCCGGAACCGACCCCGCGGAGGGTGCGGCGTTGGCCCAGGCGTTCCTGGAACGTTACCTGAGGCCGGGCTTCACCACCATCGCGACGACCCATCATGGTCCGCTGAAGCGCTGGGCCTATCTGGAGCCGAAGATCGACTCCGCCGCCATGGAATTTGACGACGAGGCCCATCGTCCGACCTATCGGATGATTCCACGAACGGCCGGGTCGTCGGCCGGTCTGGATGTGGCCGAGCGACTCGGGCTGCCGGCCGATTTGCTCAGCCGCGCCCGGGAACTGCTGGGCGAGCATGGCGTCGAGTCCGAACGGTTCATGCGTCGTCTGCGTGAGGCGGTGTCGGGCGCCGAGAAGGAGCGTGACGAGGCGCAGGCCGCCCATGACACGCTTCAGCGCAAGCTTGCGGAGATCGAGGGTCAGGCGAAGGACGATCGTCGCGAGATCCAGGTCAAGGCTTCCAGGGAGCTGGATCGTGCCCTGCAGGAGTTTCGCAAGCAGGCCGGCAAGCAGCTCCGTGGTCTGGAGGAGGGGACGGCGCGTCGTGCCGCTCAGAAGGAATACCAGACCCGCGAGGCCGCCATGAGGATGGAGCATCGGCGCCGGGACGCCGAGCTGGGTGCGCCGGAAGACGATGGCTCGCCCCCGGCGACGTTGCAGGTCGGAATGTCGGTACGTGTTCACTCGTTGGCGCGAGTGGGGACGCTTGTGGCCGTCGACGGGGAACGGGCCGACGTGAAGCTTGGTAGCCACTCGTTCAACGTGTCGATCAGCGATCTGCGGGTCAGCGATTCGCAGGCGGATGCCGGCACGGGCGGACCCAGAGTTCCGACGCCGATGGATGACACCGACGAGAGTTATCCGACGGAGATCGTGCTGATCGGTGAACGGGTGGTCGAGGCGCTGGAGAAGCTGGATCGTTACCTGGATGAGGGGGTAGCGGCGGGGCTTGACGTGACCCGGATTGTGCATGGGCATGGGACCGGGAAGTTGAGGAACGCGGTGCGGGAGTATCTGCGGGGGGATCCGAGGATCAAGAAGGTGCGGCCGGGGGATGAGACGGAGGGGGGCAACGCCGCAACGATCGCGACCCTACGCTGAGGTCCGTCGGGGGCGCCGCACCAGCTCTCCCATACAGTTCGGACAGTTCGCACTCAACTTCCGCGCACACTCCCCACAGAAACTACACTCATAACTGCAGATGTAGGCCTCATCATCCGCCGCCAGCGCCACTTCACAGGCCTCACAACTCGTCTTCATCTCAAGACTCATGATCTTCTCTCAATTGCAGTTGCTTCTGATTCCAGATCCGAATCCCCAGAATCAACAGAACCACATACGGTATCCACAGAAAATGTTTGTAAGGCGCCGGCACGACCAGGAACAACACGACAAAGACGAGGACCCCGGTCCAGACCGCAATGGCCCCGCGAACCACCAGCGCCCGCTCACCGTCACTCTTCGTATTCCGATACGCCAGGTAGGTCCCCAGCACCCCGCCGATCACTCCGACCATCGCACCGATCGATCCGCCAAGGATCCCGTCCATCTCTTTACTCCGGGTGGGACCAGACGGCGAACTCATTGCCGCTGGGGTCCGTGAAGTGAAACCGCCGCCCACCGGGAAAGGCGTAGATCGGTTTGATGAGCTTGCCGCCGGCCTCCTCGATCTTGGCCTGGGTCGCCTCCAGCGAATGGCTGTAGAAGACGGTCAGCGCGCTGCCGGTCGTCGAATGGGCGCTCAGCGTGGATCGGACGAAGCCGCCGTTCAGGCCGGCGTTCTTGAACGAGGCGTAGTCCGGGCCGTAATCGACGAATTCCCAGCCGAACACCTGACTGAAGAACCGCTTCGAGCCGTCCATGTCGGTGACCGGAAATTCGAGGTAATTGATCTTCTCGTGGGCCGGCATGGGGCGCTCCCTTCCTGGATGGCAGATGCCGCCCCAATAATAGGACAAATCTCGTAAAATCCGGGTCGGATACAACCCTTGGGGCCCCGGTTGCATCCAATAGTCACCATGGAGGCAGCCATCATTCAGATTCCCGACCCATCCTCCGCTTCCGGCGGTTTGGTGGCGCGTGCCCGGGGTGGGGACTTCTCGGCCTACGAGCGGCTCTACCATCAGCATGTCGGACGGATCCACGGGCTGTGTATGCGGATGACCGCCAACCGTGGTGAGGCCGAGGACATGACCCAGCAGACCTTCATCCGGGCCTGGGAGAAGCTGGACACCTTCCGTGGCGAGGCCGGCTTCGGGGCCTGGCTCCGTAAGATTGCCGTCAACTTCGTGCTGAGCGAGCGGCGCTCGGGTCGTCGTCGCTACGAGCACACCGTCGAGGATATCCAGGTGGTGGAACCGGCTGAGGCCCCTCGTCCGGCGCCGGTCGGTGGCGGCGTCGACCTGGATCGGGCCATCGCGTTGTTACCGGAGCGGGCCCGCCTGGTCTTCATCCTGCACGACGTCGAGGGCTTCCGTCATCACGAGATCGGCGACCGGCTTGGGATCGCCGAGGGGACCTCCAAGAGCCAACTTCATCACGCGCGACGCATTCTAAGAGAGGCATTGAACTCATGACTCATCCCAACGAAGAGATGCTGAACGACTACGTCGACGAGTTACTCTCGGAGTCGGAGACTCTCGAGGTGCGTCGTCATCTCGATAGCTGCCCCGATTGCCGCTCCGACGTGGAGTCGATCCGGAACCTGTTGCATCAGGCGACGCAGTTGAGCGATATCGAGCCCGACCGCGACCTGCTGGATGCGGTTCGAGTTCGCGCCCGCAAGCCTAGCTACGGCTGGACCCGCTGGCTGGCGGCGGCCGCCGCGGTGGGGTTGGTGGCGATCTTTGCCGGACTCGAGCTCGGTCGTGACAACGGGGAGACCGCGGTGGGCCCGTCGGGCAAAGTCGAGCCGTCGTTTGAGACCCTGCTGGCCAACTTCGAGGCCGCGGAGGCCGAGTACATCCGGGCGACCGAGTCGTTGGCGGAGGGGCTTGAAGCCCGCCGCGACGAGATCGAGCCCGAGACCCTGGCGGTCCTGGATAAGAACCTGGCCGTCGTCGATACCGCCATCGCCGAGGTCCGTCTGGCCCTGGGTCGCGACGGGGTCACCTTCGAGAACAGCCACATCCTGACCGCCCTTTATAACCGGAAATTAGACATTCTCTTGCGGGCCTCCCGGCTCCGCTCCTGAGAGGAATTGCCATGAAGAAGATCACACTCATCGCCGCACTATTACTGATGGCACTGCCGCTTCTGGCGGGGACCAAGACCGTCGACATCACCCGCGACGCGACCGCGGACGCCGACGTCTCCATCGAGCTGATCTCGGGGACCATCCGTGTCGTCGTCGGCAGCAACAGCGAGGTTCGGATCCGCGGGACCGTCAACGACCGCTGGGAGACCGTCGAGGTCGACGGCGACGACGACGATATCTCGATCGAGGTCGATCTCCCCAGCGGGACCCACAACAACGTCCGATTGGAGGCCGACCTGGAGATCAGCGTGCCCGCCGGTGTCGAGCTGAGCATCGAGACCGTCAGCTCCGAGATCTGGGTAGAGGGTCTGACCGGTAGCGTCTCCGTCGAAACGGTCAGCGGCGACATCGACATCGACGGAAACATGGAAGAGATCCTCGTGGAGTCCGTCAGTGGGAGCATCGACATCCGCGGCGGCAAGTCGACCGACACCATCGAGGTGGAGCTGGTCTCCGGCACGGTCGAGGTGTCCGGTGGCTTCAACAACGGCGGCGACTATTCGATCGGCGCCGTCAGCGGCAACATCACGCTTCGTGTGCCTGCGGGCTTCGGTGCGGAGTACGAGATCGAGACCTTCAGCGGTTCGATCAAGAGCGACTTCGGTCCCACCCCCAAGCGTGCCGAGTACCTGCCGTCCAAGAGCCTCAGCTTCACCGAGGGCAACGGCAGCGCCGATGTGGAGATCGAGACGTTTAGCGGTACGATCCGACTGCAGAAATCCTGAACACGACAGAGGTCCAGCACCCGTGGAGAAGCCCGGCGTAAACGACCCGACCCGAGTCAAGCATTACGAGATTATCTCTCGGCTTGGCGAGGGAGGGATGGGCGTGGTCTATCGCGCCCGCGATACCCGGCTGGGTCGTACCGTCGCGCTGAAGATGCTGTCGGGTGAGTTCAGGCTGGATGCCGAGCGCAGTCGCCGGTTTGAGCGTGAGGCGAAGATCGTCTCGTCGGTCAGCCACCCCGGTATCGCGACGTTGTTCGATTTCGACGTGGATGGGGAATCGGCGTTTCTCACCATGGAACTGGTGGAGGGCCCGACCCTCCGAGAGGTTCTTGAGTCCGGCGCACTTCCCGTGGAGCAGGTGCTGGACTGTGGCTCCCAGGTGGCGTCCGCCATCGCGGCGGCTCACGAGCACGGGGTCATCCATCGAGACCTGAAGCCCGAGAACGTCATGGTCGGCGGCACCGGCTTCTACAAGGTGCTTGACTTCGGCGTCGCTCGGATCGAGGACGTCGTCAACGAGGAAGAAGAGTCCGGGTTGTCGAAGACCCAGACCCCGACCAAGTGGCTGACACGGGGCGGGGTGCTGATGGGCACCGTGGCCTACATGAGTCCCGAGCAGGTGTCGGGGAACGTTGCGGATGCCCGTTCGGACATCTTTGCACTAGGCAGCCTGCTGTACGAGCTTGCGACCGGTTGCTCTGCGTTTGCCCGTGGCAGTGACGTCGCGACGTTGCACGCGATAGCGTATGAACCGCCGAATATTCCGACCGACTCCGAGGTTCGGGTTCCCCGTGGTTTGGCGTTGGTGTTCGAGAAGTGTCTGGCGAAGGATCCTGGGAAACGCTACTCGTCGGCGGCGGAGCTTGCCGACGATCTCAACCTTCTACGCCGACAGATGCATGGCGGCTCCGGTGGTGTCGAGCGACTGAGCGTCTTTCCGGCGTCTAAGCGACGGGGGCTGTCAAAGCGTTGGTGGCTCGGGATCGCGGCGATCGTGGTTGTCGGTCTGCTGGGACTGTGGATTCCGAAGTTCGTCGATCGTGGACCTGAGGTGGAGGCGGCGGCGCAGACGTCGTCGGTGATGCCGGTGGCGATGGAGGTAGCGCCCATCCCGCGGGTCATCGTGGCGTTCTTCGAGAACCAGACCGGTGACGATAGTGCCGGTTGGATCTCCAGCGGTCTGCCGCAGATGCTGACCACCGATCTGTCGCGCTCGAGCCAACTCGAGGTGATCGCCACCCAGCGTCTGCACGACCTGCTGGCCAACGCCGGCAAGGACGCAACCACACCCCTCGATCGATCCACCACCGCCGAGCTGGCCCGTTGGGCCCGCGCCGACATCGTCATCAGCGGCTCGGTGTTCAAGCTGGGCGATCAGTACCGCATCGATGCCCAGGCCTACGATGTCGAGACCGGCACGTTGTCCGCCGCCCACAAGGTATCGGGGACAGATTTATTTTTGATGGTCGAGAACCTGACCACCGGGCTGCTGTCCGGTCTGACCCAGGGCGAGACGACCCGCCCCGAGAGGATGCCCACCCGGTCGCAGGACGCGTTCCTGGCCTTCACCGAGGGCAAGACCCAGTACGAGAACCTACAGTTCGAAGCGGCGGCGGACAGCTTCCGTGCGTCCATCGAGCACGACGGCGAGTTTGCGTTGCCACAGGTCCATCTAGCGACGACGCTGCTGACGATGGGTGACGTGGACGGCGGGTTGGTCGCCATCGAGACGGCCCTGCAGGATTCCGAGTCTCTTCCCGAGGACGAGCGCTTGCTGGCGCAGGGGATCGACGCGTATTTCCGCGAGGGCGACTTCGTGAAGGGCGCCGCGTTGTTTGCGGATCTGATCGAACGCTTCCCCCGTAATCCCGAGTCCCATGTCTGGTGGGGTCGCGCGGCGTCCGAGCTGCAGGGCGACTCGATGGAAGGCATCCGCCAGCTGCGTGCGGCGCTCAAGATCGATCGGGACTACCTACCGGCGGTTGTCGGCCTGGCAGGGGAGATGAGCCGACTGGGGGCCGTAGAGGAGTCCCAGACGATGCTTCAGGCGGCTGCGGATCGTTGTCCGATGGCGGCGGACGCGATCATGGAGCTGATGGAGTAGGGCGAGCTAGAGCGTTTCGACGAGCACGAGATGCGGCGACTCGAAGATGCTTGCCGGCGAGATGACCGGCTCGTTCATGGAGAGTCCGTCGGGGTATCGCTCCTTGATCTTGGCCGCGACCTCAGGACTGGACAGGTCGAAGTCCGCGAACGTCTGTCGCGAACCAATCTCTAGTCCCAGCGCCGAGTGGTACATCTTCCACACCAGCTCGGAGCAGTAGATCCGATCGTCGGACCACTCGAAGCGTAGATCGTAGGGGCGTCCCGAAAAGCGCTTGCCGACTTCCTTCAGTCGGGTCAGCGCCTCCGGCGTCAGGATACGATCCGCGTCCTTCAGTCTCTTGACGACATAGTGACCGTCGATCCCGCGATCGATCCACTCCTGGAGCGGGGTCACCTTCACGGGACCGACCGCCTCGTAGACGAACGGCTTGCCATCGTTGATGTAGATCACTCCCATGTGGGTGTAACGCGAGTTCATGGCCAGGCGTAGGGCCACGCTCTGGGACGAGCGGGACTCGTGGAAGATGATGTCGCCGTTTCGGTAGCTGGATTCGGACGCCGGAGTGCAGCCGATGACCAGGAGGAGTACAAGGACAACCCTTCTCATCGTGTAGCTGATTGCGGTGGGTGTGTGGGTCATCTACATGATCCCGTTTGTCGCCGGGTGGATCCCGATTATCGTGTGAACGATCCGTAACGGCATCCCGGATAAGCGGTTCGAGAGTTTACGCTTCATGGACGTCGTACGAGGTGATCTCGATCTCATGTCCGTCCGGATCAAGAAAGTAAATCGAATGCGAGATCTCATGATCCTGAAACTCAACTTCGATCCCGAGT